>NZ_JBTLNE010000021.1:0-59288 GCF_054457435.1 Halovulum sp. GXIMD14793
GCACCTTCGAAGCGCTTTTCAAATCCGTTGCACAAACATGCGACCTCTTCCCACCAGACGAGTGCCGAAATCTCTTCAAGGCTGCCGGGTATGTTGCAGATTAAATGGACGGTGCTCTAAAGCGTTTCGAGTTTACCTTGAGACATCGCATAAAATCGAAACGCGTACACCATATAGGCTTATCACTGCGTTTCAGGATAATCTTTTGTCTCAGGTTTATCCCGAAACGCTTTAATGGCGGTCTTTTTCGCTTATGATCGACTTCCATCAGTGTTCTTATTTACTATAAGCTAAAAGCTGAATGTGCAGCGAGCTATTCCCAGTTGCCGGTTTGCCTGTCCCAGCTTTGTCCGGCGTTGGTTCTGACATCATAAAGCCCGTTGCCATAGACATAGGCTACTGTTTCGGGTTTGCATTCCAAATTTGCGACGGGCTGATCGTCTTTTAGGATGTTGATGCCGCCAAAGTGTCGGTTCTCCTGCTGGGATTCTTCTTCTGAAAACGGGCGGTCGAAGCCGCCAAAGACTTCGTAGGCATAGCCATCATTGTAGAACGTCACGCTTTCCCAGATCGCCCTTCCGACGCCGGACCAGGGTTCATAGAGCGCGTCCTGCACCGTTTCGGACAGTGTCAGGTCCGGCGCCCCGCCAACCGGTCCGTAGGCATAGCTGACCGTATAAAGATCAAAGCAAACCGCAACCTCGGTTGGCTTGCCGGAAATTTGGCAGGACATGAACGTGTCCATCTCTTTGGGGCAGTCGGCAAAAGCGGCGGGCGGCCCGAATAAAGCAAGCGCATAGATGACGAACTGATATCTCACGGTTTTCCCCTCGTTCTTGTGGTCCCCGGCCTCTGACCTTGCAGACCAGTGCCTATTGAAACATTGCTTTCAAATCTACCGTGCCACGTTGGCCAATATCTGCCCAGTGCGTTTTGAGGAAGGTATCCATACTTGCCCGACCCGCCGCTTTCAGGCGGTCCAGAAAGGCGCGGTCCGGGCTGAGTTTGGTTGCCACGCCCAGTTGGGTCATCAGCTCATCATCCATGATCGAATGCACCAGAATGTCTTTCATCGTTTGTGCTTTGACCGATCCATCCTCGATCAGGCGATGCACGAAATCAATCGCACGCAATTCGCGTAAAAGCGACGAGTTGAAGCTGATTTCGTTGATCCGGTTGACGATTTCAACCGAGGTACGGGGGATTTCTTCGCGCCGGATGGGGTTGATATGGACGATGACGATGTCGCGCGCTTTGGTGTTATAAAACAGTGGGAAAAGGGCGGGATTGCCCATGTAACCGCCGTCCCAATAAGCTTCGCGTTGGCCGGTCTTGGGGTCCTCAATCTCGATCGCCTGATAGATGGTGGGCAGGCAGGCCGAGGCCAGCAAGGCGTCTTCAGTGATCTCTTCACCAGAAAACACCTTGATCTTGCCGCTGCGCACATTGGTGGCCGAGATAAACAGCTTTGGCCCCTGATCGGCGCATACCTTGTCGAAATCCAGCATCTTGCGCAGCACCTGGCGCAGGGGATGGATGTTCAGCGGATTGAATTGATAGGGCGACAGGACACGGGTCAGGACATCCCCGGCCAGATAGGCGGGGCTCATCTCCATTATCTGGGCGAAAAGGGCGGGGGCAGGCGTGAAGGCAGCCAGCCACGCGGTCAGCCCGTTTTCTGGCAACTTGGCACCCAGGGCGATTTCCTGCCAGAAAGCGGCAAGTTCTGCTTTGGCCCCGTCGCGCCCATCCCGAACCCAACCGGCCTTGAGCGCGGCGGCGTTCATCGCCCCGGCGGAGGTTGCGGTGATGCCCTCAATCTCGATCCGCTCTTCCTCAAGCAGGCGATCCAGCACGCCCCAGGTATAAGCCCCATGCGCGCCGCCGCCCTGCAGGGCCAGGTTGATCGTCTTCACAATGCGGTCCAGCCGCCATCCACCGAGATCGTGGTGCCGGTGATCTGTTCCGCGGCGGGCGAACACAGGAAGGCGACGATGCCGCCGATTTGTTCTGTTGTGGCGAAGGATTTTGACGGTTGACGTTCCAGCAGAACCTCGCGGATGACGGTCTCGCGGTCCATGCCGTATTTCTTCATGGTATCGGGGATCTGCGATTCCACCAGCGGGGTCAGCACATAGCCGGGGCAGATGGCGTTGCAGGTGATCGGCTCTTCGGCGGTTTCCAGACCGACAACCTTTGTCATGCCCACAACGCCGTGTTTGGCCGCGACATAGGCGGATTTATAGGGAGAGGCGGTCAGCCCATGCGCCGAGGCGATGTTGATCACCCGGCCCCAGCCAGATTTGCGCATCCGGGGCAGGGCGGCAGCGGTGGTGTAAAAAGACGAGGACATGTTGATCGCGATGATTGCTTCCCATTTCTCGGGCGGGAATTCGTCGATAGCAGCAACGTGCTGTATGCCTGCGTTATTGACCAGAATATCGATCTGACCCAGCGCCTCAGCTGCCTTGTCGATCAGGGCGCGGCAGTCTTCCCCTTTTGACATGTCGGCCTTGATATAGACAGCCTTGCCGCCGCCGCGCTTGGTGATCTCTGCGGCCAGCGCATGATCTTCGTCCCGGTCGGTGAAAGAGTTCAGGACAACATTGGCGCCGAGTTTGGCCAGTTCTTCCGCGATGCCCAGGCCGATACCTGAATTTGATCCGGTGATAACCGCCGCTTTTCCTTTGATTGACACGCCCCAGTCCTCCTGTTGATCCTTATATAGGCGGAAACTAGTGCAAAATGCTGCGGTAGCGAAGGAGGGATTCGCAGTATGTTCTGCAAACTGCGACAAAGACGGGAAAAGCCAATAAAAAAACGCCCTCACAAGGAGGGCGTTAAGTTATTGAGGCAGGTTTCATACAGGCAAGAAACCTATCGAGCAGTAAGTCCTTTATACGCAAAGAGACTTCGGCGGCCAAGATAAAATTTCAACTTCGCCGACGGGCACGTTAAGCTGGGGTGAAATTCGAGGCAAATCGAGAGGGGGATACCGCGATGAACAGGATCGCAACGCTTGGCGCAACGCTGGCGCTGATCGCAACCAATGCACTGGCTGAGCCGAAACATGGCATTGCTATGTATGGCGAACCGGCCCTACCACCGGATTTTGTGTCCCTACCATATGTCAACCCTGACGCACCCAAGGGTGGTAAGGTCGTCTTCGGTGAAGGTGGTGGGTTTGATTCCATGAACCCGTATATCCGCAAGGGCCGCGCGCCCTGGGGGGTTCGGACGCATGTGGTTGAAAGCCTGATGGGGCGATCCTGGGACGAGTCTTTCACGCTTTACGGGCTTTTGGCCGAATCGATTGAGACCGGGCCGAATCGCGAATGGGTCGAATTTCAGCTTCGGCCGGAGGCGACATTCTCTGATGGGTCGCCGGTGACTGTCGAAGATGTCATCTGGTCATTTGAGACTCTCGCTGAAAAAGGTCATCCACGGTATAGCAATTCATGGGACAAGGTCGAAAAGGCCGAGAAAGTTGGCGAGCGGGGTGTGCGGTTCACCTTTAACGTGGTCGACAATGAACTGCCCCTGATCCTCGGCTTGCGCCCGATCCTGCGCAAGGCCGATTGGGACGGTCGGGACTTTGAAGAAAGCTCGCTGGATCTGGTCACCGGCTCTGGCCCTTATGTAGTCAGCGATTTCGAGCCGGGACGTTATATCGAGTTTCGCCGCAACCCGGATTACTGGGGCAAGGACCTGCCGTTCAATCGCGGGCAGAACAATATAGATGTTCTGCGCTATGACTATTTCAGCGACAACAACGTGATCTTTGAGGCGTTTCGCGCTGGCGAAACCTCGGTCTTTCGGGAGGGCAGCCCGGCACGCTGGGAAACGGAGTACAGTTTTCCAGCAGTGACCGAAGGCCGGATTGTGAAATCCGTTGTGCCGAACCAGCGCCCCTCGGGCATGGAAGGGTTCGTGTTCAACACGCGGCGCGCAATCTTTGCCGACTGGCGGGTGCGAGAGGCTCTGATCAAGGTCTTCGACTTCGAATTCGTCAACAAGACGATCAATGACGGGGTCTATCCGCGTCGCACCAGTTACTTCGCCAACTCGCCGCTGGGTATGTCACATGGACCCGCCGAGGGGCGAGTTCGTGAGCTTCTGGAGCCGTTCGCAGACGATCTGCTGCCGGGCGCGCTGGACGGGTATGACCTGCCGGTCTCCGACGGAGGCACTAACCGCCGCAATATCCGCGCCGCGAAAAAACTGCTGACCGAGGCGGGATGGGAAGTCGATGACAAGGGCGTCCTGCGCAATGCCGATGACGCGCCTTTCGAGTTCGCAATTACCCTGCGTGGCGATGCCGGGGAAGCAAAGGCGAATATGTATGTCGAAATGCTGCAGTCGCTTGGGATTTCCGCCCGGGTAGAACTGATGGACGACGCGCAATACACCGCGCGTCGCGCTGACTATGATTACGACATGATCATCAATCGTTGGGGGCTGTCGCTGAGCCCGGGTAACGAACAGATGCTTTATTGGGGGTCTGATGGCGTGACCACACCGGGGACCCGCAACTATATGGGCATGAACTCTCCTGCGGCCGAGGCGATGGTCCAGACCATGCTGACAGCGGAAGGTCAGAACGAGTTTGTCGCGGCAACCAAAGCGCTGGACCGGATTTTGACCACCGGGCGCTATGTTGTGCCATTCTGGTTCTCGGATGTATCTCTGCTGGCCCATAAGGCTGAGCTAAAATACCCGGCAGAGACGATCCCGGTCTATGGCGACTGGATTGGCTTTCTGCCTGAAGTGTGGTGGATCGAACCGCAATAACGTCAAACCGGGGCGGGCGGTTCATGATCGCCCGCTTCTGGATATTCAGACTCGCAACAGTAACGCTCTGGCACGCTTGGCATAGAAAGAGGGAAGTGCAGGCTTCTGTTGCCAGGTGCCTGCGAACCCCGCCTAAAGCTGCTAGGCCTTAGGGCTTAGATTTCGATGTTCGCACAGCTTACGCTGCGAGAGCCATCGGAGCTTTGTTGTCGTTTGCAACTAGCTTGATTGCGCCGATAACGGTGGCTTCCAGCCGAGCAAAAGCTAACACCTTTAGACGTCCGTCGATCCTGTTTCGGCCCCTAGATCCCCAAACGAAGGATTTTGGTGGAGCCGCCGGGTACCGCCCCCGGGTCCGATCCGCTTATTACGTGCGCGTTTATTGCCATAGTCCCCGAAGGAACGCTTTTTATATAAGGTGGCGGGACGCATCTGAAAAGGGGTCAGGGGCGCAGGCGGTGCCCGGTGCGGAAAATCCACCAGATCACCCCCAGACACATCACCAGAAATCCGGTAATCGCCACCAGGCTGATCCAGACATTGACATCCGATACTTCATAGAAGCTCCAGCGGAAGCCGGAGATCAGATAAAGCACCGGGTTGAAATGCGTCACTGTCTGCCAGAACGGCGGCAACATGGAGACCGAATAGAAGCTTCCGCCCAGAAACACCATGGGCGTAATGATCAGCAATGGAACCAGTTGCAACTGCTCAAAATTATTGGCCAGCAACCCGATGATAAAACCCAGCAACGCGAATGAGATACAGGTCAGAACCAGAAACAGAAGCATCACGACAGGGTGGGCGATCTGCAGATCGACAAACAGCGCGGCCGTCCCCAAAATGATCAGCCCAATCAGAAGCGCCTTTGTCGCCGCCGCCCCGACATAGCCGAGGATAATCTCGAAGAATGAAATGGGGGCGGACAGCAATTCGTAGGTTGTGCCCACGAATTTGGGAAAAAATATGCCGAAGGATCCATTTGCGGTCGCCTGGGTCAGCAGCGACAGCATGATCAGGCCTGGCACGATGAAAGCGCCGTATTCCACACCCTCAATCGTGTCGATGCGGGACCCAATGGCCGAGCCGAAGACAATGAAATAGAGGGAGGTCGACAGCACGGGCGAGATCACGCTTTGCACGAGGGTCCGGAAGGTGCGGGCCATTTCAAACTTATAGATTGCCTTGATCGCGTGAAAATTCATGGGTCTGCCCTCACAAGATCAACAAAAATTTCTTCCAGCGTGCTTTGCTTGGTTGACAGATCGCTTAGCTTCAGGCCCTCGGCGTTCAGGGCTGCCAGAAGGGTGGTGATGCCTGTGCGATCTGCGGCGGTGTCGTAATGATAGATTACGGCCCGGCCATCCTCAGCCAATGTCAGGTCATAGTCTGACAGGGCAGGGGGCAGGGCGGTAACAGGCTCCTGCAGGTGGACGGTAAGGGCCTTTTTACCCAGCTGCCGCATCAATTCATCCTTGGGCTGCACCAGCAACACCTGGCCTGCATTGATTACGCCGACGCGGTCGGCGATGGCCTCCGCCTCTTCTATGTAGTGGGTGGTCAGGATGGTGGTGACGCCGTCCTGCGACAGGCGCTCGACCAGATCCCACATATCCTTGCGCAGTTCCACATCAACGCCGGCAGTGGGTTCGTCCAGGAACAAAACACGGGGCTCATGGCTGAGCGCCTTGGCGATCAGAACGCGGCGTTTCATGCCGCCGGACAGGGCCTTGATCTGACTGTCACGCTTGTCCCAAAGGGACAGGTCGCGCAGGATTTTCTCGATCCGCGCGGGATCAGGGGGCAGACCGAACAGGCCACGGGAAAATGTGACGGTGTTGTTGACCGTCTCAAAATGCTCAAGCATGATTTCCTGCGGCACCAGCCCGATCAGTTTGCGCGCCGCACGGTAGTCGCGCTGAATGTCATGGCCCATGACATGAACACTGCCCGAGGTCGGGCGTGTCAGGCCGCAGATGGTTGAGATCAACGTCGTCTTGCCTGCGCCATTTGGACCCAGCAGGGCCAGAATTTCGCCTTCGCGAATATCTATCGACACGTCCTTAAGCGCAGTGTGCCCGCCGTCATAAACCTTACTGAGAGATGCGACCGAGATGGCAGCTTGCATGAGCGTCCCTATCATTGTTGCCGGCAGGACCATAGGGCGATCACCGGTGGCGGCAACGGCAAAATGGTGCGGGACAGAAAAAAGGCGCGCCGTGGCAGGCGCGCCCTTAAGGTCCGTCAGTGTCGGCTTTCAGCGACCGGACTGACGGACGGCGGGGGCTTTTGCGGCCGTGTAGCTGACCTCTGCGGTCAGTTCAGCAAGGCCAGCAAAACCGGCGGCAGATTGCACGTCGAACGCCACCTCCAATGGCATTTCGGGGGCAACTGCCGCCTCAGTGGTCTTATCGAGGGCTGCGACCACATCGTTCACATTCTCAGTTTTGCGCTCTGTAGATTTGGCACCGCCGGGAACAGGCAAACCGGTCATGCCCAGCGGGTTGAGCGGTGCAGCACGTCGGACTGGTGCCCCGTCCGAGGACGCGCTGATCGTGACCATACCGAGAACCGTGCCATCACCCAACTGTTCGCCCGCAGCAGTCACCAGCGCCCGCTCCTCCACACAATCAGTTTTGGCCGGGTCGGCGGAGTTTTCATCAAGAATACGCAACTCGCCATCGTCAAAAAGCCCATTTTGCTGCGGACTTAAGGGAATATCACCAGTGTCAAACAATGCTTCGTCCAGCCCGCCACCCTGGGCAAAGGTCGGCTCGCGTTCCAGAAACTTGGGGCGCAGCTCTTGCTTGCACTTTTCCGCATGTTGTTCTTGCGATGCGTCAGACGTGCGTCGCGGGCCGCTGGCAACGACATTGTCCGCAGCAACGCGTACTTCCTGTGTTTTTGCGTTCTGAACCGGCTGCTTGTCCCGACGAGCAACACTAATAACCATCAGTGGGCGGTTCTCGGGCGTGGTTTCGACAGGGCTGGCATCAGGCATGTTGATACTGTGACCACCCATGCGCACATCGCTGCTACTGGAATTGGCACTTTGACGACGCTGTGCGGAACCGCTGCCAGACGTTGCGCTTGAATTCCGCGACCTGACCTGCATGCCGCCATATTGCGGCGCGCTTTCGCTGTATCCTATCCTGGACTGCTCTTCAGTGATGTCGTATCCGACGCCCATATCAAGACCAGGGACACTGCTTTCGGTGGTACTGTTTCCCGCAACCTCGGTTTCATCGTCACCTTCACCTTCGTCAGCATCGTCCTCGATCGGCGCATAGCTGGCGGAAATGGTCACTTCGTTCGGTTTTTCTAAGGCCTTCACAACGACCTGGCTGCTGCTGTTTGAGCCGGATCCAATAAGTGCAAGAACGGGCACGGCAAAAAGAACAACGATCGCCGTTGCGACGACCCATTCAGTGCCAGCGGCCCCATCTTCTTCGACAGCTTTTCTGCGAAGCCCTGCCATCGCACGCGCAACATAGCTTACCATAACGCAACCTTTACATTCCCCGACACGCAGGGTGTACTCAACTTTACCCCACATGCTCCCCACCAGTATAATAACAGCGGAGCATGGCCTGTTAATGGCAAACGCAACGATTTGTCTGGTTTTTTACAGGAAAATATACCTATGCTTTTCAGCATCTTGGATGGATTATGGCTTCTATATTCTCGATACTAACAGAGTTTTGTCACACTCCGCCTAAAACACGCCTCAATCCGCCCCCTGACTTTGGTTTGAGGGTTTAAAGAATGCTGGTCGCGTCCCTACGGGATTCGTTTCGCAACAAGGCGCTCTAAACCTCGCCTGTAAATGGGTTCGGACAAAGTGTAATGTCTGGGACATGGGCTAAAACAGTCATTCAGAGATTTCATCGCTCAACCATGAGACCTTTGTCTTTGCTTCAGCCAAAGCACGATCAAAGGTGTCGAAAGATGCCGCCCCATAGTGCCCGATACTGTACCAACCTCTACCATCCTCCGGATCTCTCCGAAACTGATCAAATCCATACGTACCGTCAGGGCGAAGAAAAATATCGACGCAGATTGTTCCACCATCCAAATTCATTGAACGAATAACCTTGTTTGTGTGCGCCATAAGAAACCATCAAATGTGGGTGTGATTAAGTTACTCGGAAACATATAAGCTGCAAAGTTACTTTGGTAGGTCTGGGTTCAATCCTGCCGTTTGCTCCATTCTGGTATGTATCACGGCTTAACAGTTTCAGGCCATAAAAATGGCAATGTTTCTGTCCCATCATCTGGTTGACCTTGGCTGGGCGTGGCGCTAGCAAGGGGCGTGTTTGTCTGGGGTCGCCAGACCGCACTGCGCTCAGGCAGCAATACCGGTGTGACGAAAGGTTTGCCCCCCGTGTCCGATCTTCTCCGCGAATATCTTCCCATTTTGATTTTTCTTGGCCTTGCTATCGCACTTGGCCTTGTTCTGGTGCTGGCGGCCATTGTTGTCGCCGTGCGCAATCCTGATCCTGAGAAAGTGTCGGCCTACGAGTGCGGCTTTAACGCGTTCGATGATGCCCGGATGAAGTTTGACGTGCGCTTTTACCTCGTCTCCATACTGTTCATCATCTTTGACCTTGAGGTCGCGTTTCTGTTCCCCTGGGCGGCCAGCTTGCAGCATGTCGGCGTTTTCGGGTTCTGGTCGATGGTCGTCTTCCTGGGCGTGTTGACCGTTGGATTTGCCTATGAGTGGCGGAAAGGAGCCCTGGAATGGGAGTGATCGCCAATACCGGGGCAGGGGCCGATAAAGAGGCTGCGACGTTGGCCCTGAATGCGGAGTTGCAGGACAAGGGTTTCCTGCTGACCTCCACTGAATCTGTAATCAACTGGGCGCGGACCGGATCGCTGCACTGGATGACCTTCGGTCTGGCCTGTTGCGCGGTTGAGATGATGCATACCTCCATGCCGCGCTATGATTTGGAGCGTTTTGGTACAGCGCCGCGGGCCTCTCCGCGTCAGTCCGATCTAATGATTGTGGCGGGCACGCTGACCAACAAGATGGCCCCGGCGCTGCGCAAGGTGTACGACCAGATGCCTGAGCCGCGCTATGTGATCTCTATGGGGTCGTGCGCTAATGGCGGCGGCTACTATCACTATAGTTACAGCGTGGTGCGCGGCTGCGATCGGATTGTGCCGGTGGATATCTATGTCCCGGGATGCCCGCCGACTGCTGAGGCGCTGCTTTACGGCATTCTGCAGCTGCAGCGCAAAATGCGCCGCACCGGCACCATCGTTAGGTAAGGGGGCAGCATGTCAGAAGTTCTGCAAGAGCTGGCCGGAACGCTGGAACTGCGCCAGTCCAATGCGATTATTGAGGTGGGTGTAGAGCGCGACGAGCTGGTGGCTGTTGTGTCACCTGCTAACGTGGCGGAGTTTGTCTCGTTTCTGAAGGCTGACGGCAATTGTCAGTTCACTACGCTGATCGACATCACGGCTGTCGATTATCCCGCCCGGGAAAAGCGGTTCGAGGTGGTCTATCACTTCCTGTCGATGACCCAGAACCAGCGTATCCGTGTGAAACTGTCGGTGCGGGACGGGGAGCTTGTGCCCTCCATCACCTCAGTGTTCCCGGCGGCTGATTGGTATGAGCGCGAAGTGTTTGACATGTATGGCGTCATGTTCTCGGGCCATCCGGATTTGCGCCGCATTCTGACCGATTACGGCTTTCAGGGGCATCCGCTGCGCAAGGACTTCCCGACCACTGGCTATGTCGAGGTTCGCTACGATGAGGCTGAAAAACGCGTGATTTATGAACCGGTGGACCTGGTCCAGGATTACCGCCAGTTCGATTTCATGAGCCCTTGGGAAGGGGCAGAGTATATTCTGCCCGGTGATGAGAAAAAAGCGACCTAGGAATTCTTTATGACCAGTTTGGCGGAACAGGCATATGTAAAACTGATCGACCGCTATGGCGGTTTTGACGCAATTGTTGCTGGGCAGATGTTTGGGAAGTCATGTTTGAAAGTTGGTGGCAAGGCGTTCGCCGCGCTTCAAGGGGATTTTTTGGTCTTCAAACTAACCGGAGATATGCAGGCGAAAGCTCTGTCCGAAGACGGGGCATGCCTTTGGGGCCCATCTGGTGCGGGTCGCCCGATGAAAGAATGGGTCGCAGTTCCGGCGGACGGATTGCATGATTTTTCCGAGTACTCGGAAGCTGCTTTGAACTATGTGAAAGGCTGAGATGATGGCAGGTGACATCCAGCGCGGCAAGTATGATGACTGCTCGTTTGGCAGAGAGGCTAGCGAACGCCGCATCCGCAATTTTAACATCAACTTTGGCCCGCAACACCCTGCAGCACATGGCGTTTTGCGGATGGTTCTTGAGTTGGATGGCGAGATTGTGGAACGGTGCGATCCGCATATTGGCCTGTTGCATCGCGGCACCGAAAAGCTGATGGAAAGCCGCACCTATCTGCAGAATCTGCCCTATTTTGATAGGCTCGACTATGTAGCGCCAATGAACCAGGAACACGCATGGTGTCTGGCGATTGAGCGCCTGACCGGCACTGAGGTTCCGCGTAGGGCCAGCCTCATCCGGGTGCTCTACAGTGAAATCGGTCGTATCCTGAACCATCTGCTGAACATCACGACGCAAGCCCTGGATGTCGGTGCACTGACCCCGCCGCTTTGGGGGTTTGAGGAACGCGAAAAGCTGATGGTGTTCTATGAGCGTGCCTGCGGGGCGCGTCTGCATGCGGCTTACTTCCGCCCAGGCGGGGTGCATCAGGACCTGCCACCAGACCTGATCGAGGATATTGCGAAATGGTGCGAAGAGTTCCCGGCAGCCTTGGATGACATCGACGGCCTGCTTACGGAAAACCGCATCTTCAAGCAGCGCAATGTCGATATTGGCATTGTAACCCGTCAGGATGCGCTTGACTACGGGTTTTCCGGCGTGATGGTCCGTGGCTCTGGCATGGCCTGGGATTTGCGTCGCGCGCAGCCCTATGAATGCTATGACGAGTTCGATTTCCAGATCCCCATCGGCAATAATGGCGACTGCTATGATCGGTATCTGTGCCGTATGCTCGAGATGCGTGAAAGCCTGAAGATCATCTTGCAGTGTATTGATAAGCTTTCCGAAACCGAAGGCCAGGACGTACTGGCGCGCGGCAAGCTAACGCCCCCGACCCGGGCGAATATGAAAACCTCGATGGAAGCGCTGATCCATCACTTCAAGCTTTATACCGAAGGGTTCCATGTCCCTGCGGGTGAGATTTACGCAGCAGTCGAGGCGCCGAAGGGCGAATTTGGCGTTTATCTGGTCGCTGACGGAACCAACCGCCCCTACAAGGCCAAGTTGCGGGCACCCGGTTATCCGCATCTGGCGGCGATGGACCATCTATCGCGCGGCCACCAACTGGCGGACGTATCCGCCGTGCTTGGCTCGCTGGATATCGTGTTCGGTGAGGTTGACCGTTGATGTTGCTTGTGGCGTTTGGCCTTGCTTTTTCAGGCTATATTGTTCCGCAGGAACAGCTGGCCTTTGCAATCGCAGCCGTACTTTTCTGAGAAGGGGTAGAGATGAAGAAGATATTGATCGCACTGGCTTGTTTCAGTGCCAGCACTGTAAGCGCTGAAACGAACGAGCGGGAAGAGCTTTTCCTGAAGCTTGTTGTTGAGAACGGCTGTACGATGACGGAGGATCAGGCGGACGAAATTCTGCCGAAACACGACTTCACCACGTATGAAGTCGGACCGATGGTTGAGGCTTTGATCGAAAGCGGTCGCGCTTTGCTTGATGAAGACGAAAAACATCTCAAATTACTAACCGAGGACTGCAACTGACATGAAATATCTCTTCGCAATTCCAGCACTTCTGCTGGGCACCGCTGCAACCGCACAGGATGCTGATCTGAATACCGTTGTCACGGAGTCGATCGGCTATTTTAACCTTGCCCCGGGCCTCGTGGTTATCGAAGGCAACGAAAATCAGCCAAACCGTGTTTGCCAGATTTCCGTATCTGACGAAGCGTTTGCAGCTGGAGGTGCAGGCGCGTCCTACGACTGTTTCACGCTGAGTGAGACGGGCAATGACACGCTGTCAGACTATATCGATGCCTCGGTCGGGTACTTCTCTGTGCGTCCGGGCGTCTTTGTTGTCGAAGGTGAAGAAGGCTCTGTGATCTGCCAGTTGGAAGTTTCGGACGACTATATGGCGGCGCACAAGATCAACAACGTACAGGCTCAGGCAGACAACCTACCCAGCGCCGTATGTATGGGCTTGAGCGAGATTAAGGGCTAAGCCAGAAAGAAAGCATGATCAGGCATGGGCCAGATTCAAACCTCAAGGACACCGGCAACAGGGGCGGACGTGCCAGCGGGCGCGTTGCTTTTCCCTCCGGATGACTTGTGGGCTGGCCCATGGCTTGCAATCGCACCTATAATCCGGTCCATGCCCACTACAAAGGCGCCGTTAACCATCCACAGTGTGATTGTGCCGACTGGCAGGACCAGAACCATGCGCCATCCAGCATTGTTCGGCCCGAGATGGAAGATTTCGGTGATAGTGTTGAAACTCTGGCATGTCCCCTGATCGCCCCCCAGCACCAGCGAACCGGGCTCCGGAGATTTTTCTGGTCTATCCCGGCAACCCGCTTAAGCATACGCAAAAATACCCAAAGGACTAGCAACATGCTTCGCCGCCTATACTCAGAGCAGCCTGAAAGCTTCGAATTCACCCCGGGAAACCTGGTCTGGGCAAAGGCGCAGATTGCCAAATACCCCGAGGGACGGCAGGCGAGTGCGGTCATCCCACTGTTGTGGCGTGCGCAGGAACAGGAAGGCTGGGTCACCAAGCCTGCGATTGAATATGTCGCTGATATGCTGGGCATGGCGCGTATTCGGGTGATGGAAGTCGCCTCATTTTACTTCATGTTTCAACTTCAACCCGTTGGATCTGTCGCTAATATCCAGATTTGCGGAACCACGTCCTGCATGATTTGCGGTGCCGAGGATCTGGTGGGCGTGTGCAAGGATAAGATCGCTCCAGCCCCGCACCAGGTCTCTGCAGATGGAAAGTTCAGCTGGGAAGAGGTGGAATGCCTCGGGGCCTGTGCGAACGCGCCCATGGCTCAGATCGGTAAGGATTATTACGAAGACCTGACTGCCGAAAAGCTGGCAGATATCATTGATCAGCTTTCACATGGCGAAGTGCCGCTTCCTGGACCGCAAAATGGTCGTTTCTCGTCAGAAGCCGCAGGTGGACGGACAACACTTGTCGACGGCGTGGTGGCAGAACAGGCTAATGCCTCTGTCGATCTGGCCCAAAAGATGGGGGATACTGTTGCCCGCATAACGGATGGCGAGATTTCTGCGCCGATGCGGATTGCCGGTAGCTCAAAGAAAGCAGAGGGGACGCCAAAGGCGAAGCCAGTTAAGGCTGAACCGAAAGTGGTTTCCAACGAAGATAAGGAAGAAACCGTATCGCGCGCCCAACCGGCGCCGGATGCTCAAAAAGTTATTCCGTCGGCGCCAAAGGCGAATGAGACGGCAGCAACATCCCCAGCAGTACGCCCGGAGGGCCTGTCTGAGGCACGCGATGGCACGCCGGACGATCTTAAGAAAATACGTGGTGTAGGACCAAAGCTTGAAAAGCTGCTACACTCACTGGGCTTTTTCCATTTCGATCAGGTTGCAAACTGGACCAAGGCGGAAATCACATGGGTGGACGACAATCTTGAAGGGTTCAAAGGCCGCGTGACCCGCGACGAATGGGTTAGTCAGGCCAGGGAGTTCGCAAAGAAGTAACCCCAACTGAGGGAGGGTGACACTATGAACGGACTAATGGGATTGCTAGGAAATTGCCGCGTGATGTGTTGGATCGTGTCCGCACTGTTCGGGATACTAGCGCTTGTGTTTTTCAATGTGACCCTGGGCTGGCATTTCCTGCTGGCGCTGCTTTTGGGGGTTTTGGCGGCTGGGGCTGCCGCGTATTTTCTGCCGACCTGGTTCTGCACAGCAGACGCGACAGCGGCACCCCTGGCTGGATCAGCTTCTGCATTGCAGGGTGATACTGCCGATGACGTAAAGACCTCGGATAAAAGCGACGCGCCCACCGATGCTGGTAAGGGCGCCGCGTCTGATGATGTCGCCGATAGTGCTTCAAAAACCAATACGTCCGAAGATGAGGTCGCAAGGGATGAAATTGGCAACGATGACACGGCTGCAAGTGCCAGCCAGACATCTGAACCCTCCGAACCCTCCGCCGATGAGGGCGTCGACGAGGCCCCGACTGAAGATCAGCCGGTAGCCTCTGAAACCCAAGATGATCAGGCCGAAAGTGATGCGCTGTCCGTGGAAGATGAGACGGATCAGGTCAGTGCCGCTTCAGTTGACGCTTCGACCGCAGCAGATGACAAAGACGCATCCGCCGTTGTCAGCACCGGTACCTTGCTGCCTGGTGAGGAGGATATTGCCCATCGCAAGGGCGAGTGGCGCTACGAAGGCAAAGCTTCGGAAGGCGAGGCTGCATCATCAGATGCAGCCACCACCGACGCGTCTGGCGCTTCCTCGGACAGCGCAGCAGACAAAGCGCAGGATCCGGCGGACGAAACGACCGCTGAAAGTGATGACCACGACATTCCTGATCTCGACAATGACGGTGTGCTTGAAGGCCGTAATGAGGGTGAAAAACCTGAGACTCTGTCTGCAGCCCGCGATGGAAAGCCTGACAACCTCAAGGAAATCAAGGGTGTTGGTCCGAAGATGGAGCGTATGCTGAACGAGCTGGGCTTTTACCATTTCGATCAGATCGCGAAATGGACCGATCAACAGGTCGCCTGGGTCGATGCCAATCTCGAAGGCTTCAAGGGCCGGGTCAGCCGCGATGAGTGGGTCGCGCAGGCTAAAATTCTGGCCACAGGTGCGGAGACGGATTTCTCCAAGCGCGTTGATAGGGGTGACGTTTACTGATGCAGAGGGCGCATGGCACAACGCAAGACTGACCCGGACCGGGCTCAGGTCAAGCAACTGGCCATTGTTGTCATTGCAGCAATGGTGATTTGGATGGCAGGATCATTCCTGGGTGGCAAGCTCGGCCTGCATCCAAGCTATGCCATCCTGTTGGATCTGCTTGTGCTGGCTGCGTTTCTGTGGGCCATTATCGTTGGTATTCGGTTGTGGAGGCGGCAACCATGAAAGCCAGTGTACTGATAAAGCCCTTAGAAACCTTAGATGACAATATTTGGGTTGTCTGCCGTGCTGCTTTTTGTGAAAACCCTCTGGCCCGTTCTGAAAGGTGCCAATGATGCTGAATGACAGTGACCGTATTTTCACCAACCTCTACGGGATGCATGACCGCAGCCTTAAGGGCGCCCAGAAGCGTGGGCATTGGGACGGCACGGCAGATATCATCAAGCTGGGCCGCGATGAGATTATCGAACGGATGAAGGCCTCGGGCCTGCGCGGGCGTGGCGGTGCTGGGTTTCCGACCGGGTTGAAATGGTCGTTCATGCCCAAGGAAAGCGACGGGCGCCCGGCCTATCTGGTAATCAATGCCGACGAGTCCGAACCGGCCACCTGCAAAGACCGCGAGATCATGCGCCACGACCCGCATACCCTGATCGAGGGGGCGTTGATTGCCTCGTTCGCGATGGGAGCGCATGCCTGCTATATATACTTGCGCGGCGAATATATCCGCGAGCGCGAGGCGCTGCAGGCGGCGATTGACGAGTGCTATGATGCGGGTCTGCTGGGTGGCAACGCCGCGAAATCCGGTTGGGATTTCGACCTTTATCTGCATCACGGGGCAGGGGCGTATATCTGCGGTGAGGAAACCGCGCTGCTCGAAAGCCTTGAGGGCCGCAAGGGAATGCCGCGCCTGAAGCCGCCGTTTCCCGCGGGTGTTGGCCTGTATGGTTGCCCGACCACGGTGAACAATGTCGAATCCATTGCCGTTGTGCCCACCATCCTGCGCCGCGGGGCCGACTGGTTCGCCAGCTTTGGCCGTCCCAACAATGCCGGAACCAAGCTGTTTGCCCTAACCGGTCATGTCAACACCCCATGTGTCTTCGAAGATGCGATGAGCCTGCCGGTGCGGGAGTTGATCGAAAAACATGGCGGCGGTATTCGCGGCGGCTGGGATAACCTAAAGGCGATTATCCCCGGCGGTGCATCCTGCCCGGTTCTGCCCAAGGACGCGCTGGAAGACGCGATCATGGATTTCGACTGGATGCGGGAAAACAAATCCTCTTTCGGGACCGGCTGCATGATCGTGATGGATCAGTCCACCGATGTGGTCAAAGCGATCTGGCGGTTGAGCGCATTCTTCAAGCATGAAAGCTGCGGCCAGTGCACGCCCTGCCGCGAAGGCACCGGCTGGATGATGCGGGTGATGCAGCGGCTGGTCACCGGCGACGCCGAGATCGAGGAAATCGACATGCTGCTGGACGTCACCAAACAGGTCGAAGGTCACACCATCTGCGCCCTGGGCGATGCTGCGGCCTGGCCCATCCAGGGCCTGATCCGCCATTTCCGCGAAGAGATCGAGGACCGGATCAAGGCCAAGAAAACCGGGCGGATGAGCGCCGTTGCGGCGGAATAGGCTTGGCAGAAAATAGCTGAACCATGGGCGTGCCGCGGCCGTCTGATGGGGGCCTATAAAAATACTGCCGGATAATGAACTCCGTCGTACTCTTTTCGACTGATATACAGTCACAACCCGTATGATCCTTTTACACCAACGGATTAGAGTATAATGGAAAACACAAGCACTGATCACAGCAGCCTAAAGCACCTGCGCATTCCTTGTAGTTTGATCGTCGCGGCATTGACGCTGTCCTGCGCGCAGCCTGTCGCTGAATATGTCGGCCCGCAGCAGTTTGCGGACTTCAGGGCGGACGCGCCAGATTACATATTTGTGCATGGAGGGCCATATGATGGAGCTGCCTGGGGGCAGGAGGTAAGCTTCCTCGTAACGCCTGATGACCGTGTTCAATGTGTGTTTATTTTTGAAGGCCATGTTTGGCTGCCAGGTGGCGAACTTAGTGATCCGGATGTGCAAGATATTGATGCGTATGACGAGATTGTTGCAGGGGCGTATCAGAATTTCGAGCGCGCGATTGGTCCGCCTTCCAATTCGGGCGCTGCACCAATGGGCGCGCATACTGCCAACTATCTGGTAGAGATATCAAAAGGCGGCGTGAAAAGCTGGCGCGCCATAGGTATCGGAGAAGGCGACGGCAAAGCCTTTGATAGCCTAGATAACGCAATGCATGCCAAGCGGCATGAATGCTGGGCGTTTGGATAGCACGAGAAGGACGCAGCTTTTTGTCTTTTGGAGCGAGGGCGCGATGTTTCTATATGTGCTGGTTCTGTTGATCTGGGGTCTGTCCTTGGCTGCATTGAACCGCTTGCGTAAGCGCCTGGGTCTAAGCGGTGTTTGGTGGGTAACTATTTGTCCACCTGTCGTTGTCCCGGCGACACTTACGTGGATCACGGCGCCGATCACAATCACGCAAACGTCGCCAATCCTACAATGGACCTTTGTACTATCGTTTCTGTTTTCATATTGCGTGGCAGTAGCAGCTATTGCTTTTGGCGACTGGCCTGCGCGAAACACCTTTGATGTCTTTGAGTAAGACATATGGCGTGATCGCCGTCCCTGGCAGTGTTTACGCCCAACCATTTTGTTCTGGGTTGAGGTGGGGTATGCCGACCCCATGACCCACCAAATGCACCTAGCTGAATTCAATCTCGGCATTCTGAAATATGATTGGGACGATCCGCGTGTTGCGGATTTCGTCAATAATCTCGACCGGGTGAATGCCATTGCCCATCGCTCGCCGGGGTTTGTCTGGCAATTGCCACCGGATCAGATGGAGACTGGGCAACTGGGCGATGAAGGGCATCCGCGTATGGCGTCGTCGCTTTCGGTCTGGGAAGATGTGGACAGCCTGAAGCATTTTGTCTGGAACACAGTGCATAAGAAATTCTATGACCGGCGGGCCGAATGGTATGATGCCACAGATGCGATACGGCTGGTCTTCTGGTGGGTGGAGCCGGGACATCAGCCCGGTTTTTCCGAAGGAATGCAACGCTTTCGCCTGCTTCGGGACAACGGGCCGACGGAGGCCGCGTTTGACTGGAACTGGTTGGATCAGAACAGAGCTTAGCACCGTTGCCGCCTGTGGCCTTGCGGCAACGTCAGCCCTCGGCGGGCAGGGGGCGGCGTGGTAAGGTTGCATTTGCGCCCTTGGACCGGAATGTTATTCTGGCCCCGGAAAGGGCGGCCTTTGTAACGATTCCCCACTGCGCAGCCGATGAGGCCTGACACCATATGCGAACTGACGATACCGATACCCAGGCGGACAGCCGCAAGAACCGTTCCACACTTTTGATCATCATCGTTTTGGCGATTTCCTCGGCCGCGGCCTTCTGGAGTGTGAAACATGCCGTGCCGGGTGCCGAGGGCGACGGCCGATTTGCCTTCTGGATCGGCGCACCGGTGGCGGTTATCTCGTTCTTTCTGCTATTGCGCGCTGTGGTTGAGATGCTGGTGGAGCCGCAGATTCGAACCAAGCGTGTGGCCGCCTACGGCATCGTGATTGTTAGCTTTATGTTCATGGGCTTCTGGTTTTGGCAGTATTTGAAGTCCTGACCCTGCAGACAGACACATCTTTTGACCGGAAAAACCCGCGCAAAGTCGGCGATTTGCACTGGCATTGCGCGGTCAGAACGGGTTAGACACAACTGCAGCAGAATGGGGGCTGGCCGATGGCCCGCGCAAGCCACCCCGAAGGCCCGGTCTCCGCGATCAGGCACCAGAAACGGGAGAGCCGCATGAACATGCCGATATGCTTTGTCCGGATAGGGATGCTGGGACTGCTGTCCTGTCTGCCCGCTTGCTCCAGAGAGCCGGAAAGAGACGTGCCTGAAGCGTTTTATCAGGCCGCTGTCGCCATGGGTGTTGCCCAGAAGATTGCCTCCAATTGCGATAATCTGGAGTTTTCCAGCGAGGCCAGCACGGAATTGCTGGCAGATGCCAAGGTGCAGATGCTGTCGGCTGGTTTGTCCGAAGAGGATATAATTGGGATCAGCGAAGATCTGTCCACCGATCGTCTGGGTGCAGATATCGCGGCCTTTGCGCAGAACAATAATCTGGACAATGAAAAGCCCGAAACCTTCTGCACCGCCGGTAAGGCCGAGATCAAGGCCGAGAGCAATATCGGCAAATTACTGAAAGACGCCTGAGGGTTCCCTGCATGAGCGATTTGCGCACCATCATCATCGACGGCGTAGAGGTCGAGGTCGACCCGCGTCTGACCTTGCTACAGGCTTGTGAGGTCGTCGGCACCGAAATCCCAAGGTTCTGCTATCACGAACGCCTGTCGATTGCCGGAAATTGCCGCATGTGTCTGGTTGAGGTTGTCGGCGGTCCGCCGAAACCTGCCGCCTCCTGCGCGATGCAGGTCAAGGATCTGCGCCCGGGACCCGAAGGTCAGCCGCCCGAGATCAAGACCAAAAGCCCGATGGTCAAGAAAGCCCGTGAGGGCGTCATGGAATTTCTGCTGATCAACCACCCGCTGGATTGCCCGATCTGCGATCAGGGCGGCGAATGCGATCTGCAGGATCAGGCGATGGCCTATGGCGTGGATTTCTCGCGTTACCGCGAACCCAAGCGCGCCGCTATTGATCCCGACCTGGGGCCGCTGGTGGGCACCTGCATGACCCGCTGTATTTCCTGCACGCGCTGTGTGCGTTTCGTGACCGAGGTCGCAGGCGTGCCCGAGATGGGTCAGACCGGCCGCGGTGAAGATAGCGAAATCACCAGCTATCTGGGCAAGATGCTGACCAGCGAATTGCAGGGCAATGTGATTGACCTGTGCCCGGTTGGGGCGCTGACCTCCAAGCCTTATGCGTTTACCGCGCGGCCCTGGGAGTTGACCAAGACCGAAAGTATCGACGCAATGGACGCGCTTGGCTCCAACATCCGTGTGGATGCCAAGGGCCCTGAGGTGATGCGGATCATGCCGCGTAATCATGATGGTGTGAATGAGGAATGGCTGGCGGATCGCAGCCGTTTCATCTGGGATGGGCTGAAAAGCCAGCGTCTTGATCGCCCTTATGTACGCAAGGACGGCAAGTTGCAGGCCGCCACTTGGGGGGAGGCTTTCACCGCGATTGCCGTCGCTGTGGATGGCAAGTCCGTTGCCGGGATTGCCGGACCGCTGGCCTCGGTCGAGGCGATGTATGCGCTGAAGTCGTTGGTAGAGGCAAAGGGCGGGATTACCGAATGCCGCACGGATGGGGCAAAGCTGCCCATCGGCAACCGCTCGGCCTATGTCGGCACCGCCAAGATCGAGGATATCGACGACGCAGAGCTGATCCAGTTGGTCGGCACCAACCCGCGCAATGAAGCACCTGTTCTGAACGCCCGCCTGCGCAAGGCCTGGCTGAAGGGCGCGCAGATCGGGCTGGTCGGGCAATCGGTTGATCTGACCTATGACGTTGCGCATGTCGGCGCGACCGGTGCTGATCTGGCCAAGCTGCTTGAGCATAAATTCTCCAAGGTACTAGAGGTTCCGTCCATGGTCATCGTGGGGCAGGGTGCCCTGACTGGTGAGGATGGCGCGGCGGTGCTGGGCACGGCTATGAAGCTGGCCGAAGATACCAAAGGTGGTTTCCTTGTGCTGCATACGGCCGCCAGCCGCGTTGGCGGCATGGATATCGGTTTCGCCAATGATGGCGGGATCGAGTCGGCTTTGGGCGCAGATGTGATCTTTAACCTCGGTGAGGATGAGATTGATATCCCCGCAGGCCCCTTTGTGATCTATCAGGGCAGCCATGGGGACCGGGGCGCGCATCGCGCCGATGTCATCCTGCCGGCTGCTACCTATACCGAAGAAAGCGGCATTTTCGTCAACACCGAAGGCCGTCCGCAAATGGCCAATCGCGCAGGCTTCCCGCCGGGTTTGGCCAAGGAAAACTGGGCCATTCTGCGCGCGCTGTCGGCCGAATTGGGGGCAACGCTGCCATACGATGCGCTTGATGTGCTGCGGCGAGAGCTGTTCGCGAAGCACCCGCATCTGGCTCAGCTGGGTATGGTGCCGGAAAATAACTGGCAACCGGTTGAGGCTGGTACGCCCGGCGATGCTGCATTTACCGCCGCCCTTGGCGACCACTACCAGACTAACCCGATTGCTCGGGCCTCGAAAACTATGGCCGAGATGTCGCGTCTGGCGGCAGAGCGCGGTCAGGCCCTGGCGGCGGAGTAAGCAGATGCGCCGCGTCCTTGCATCCCTGTTGCTTGTCGCCGTAGCGGCCTGTCGGCCCGGCCTTGATGTCGGGACTGTGGGGTCTGCGGCTGTGAATAATGTGACCTTGCTGGAAACCGGCATTTTTCAGGTTCCGGGGGCCGCAGGACAGCAGAACTGGTGCATTGCCGGGCTTTACGGCAGCACCATCCTGCGCCTGCCGCCCAGCCAGCGCCTGACACGGATCGCCCAAATCCCCGCGGGCACAACCAATGTCGCAGGGCGCAGCGTAACCGGCCCCGGCGTCCTTTATTCCTCGCGCTCTGGCGGGTCGGTTTTTGATGTGCTGGCCGGTGCCCTGAACGAAAACCGGACCGTCCAGACGGCCCTTGATGAGTGTAACTGAGCTATGACCGAATTTCTGCAAACCCCCTTCGGCATCTTCGTTCTGATCCTGGCGCAATGCCTGCTGGTCACGGTCTGCGTGCTGGTTGCGCTGGCCTTTCTGATGTATGCTGACCGCAAGATTTGGGCGGCGGTACAGATGCGCAAGGGGCCGAACGTGGTCGGGGCCTTTGGCCTGCTGCAAAGCTTTGCCGATTTCATTAAATACATCGTCAAAGAGGTTGTCGTGCCCGCCGGGGCCGACAAGTTTGTGTTTTTCCTCGCCCCGATGATTGCCTTTGTACTGGCGGTGATCAGCTGGGCGGTGATCCCGTTCAATGACGGCTGGGTCATTGCCAACCTGAATATCGGTATTCTTTATATCTTCGCCATTTCCTCGCTTGAGGTTTATGGCGTGATCATGGGGGGCTGGGCGTCGAACTCCAAATACCCTTTCCTCGGAAGCCTGCGCTCTGCCGCGCAGATGATTTCCTACGAGGTGTCGATCGGCTTTATCATTGTGGGCATCCTGATCTCGACCGGTTCCCTGAACCTTACGCATATCGTGCAGGCGCAGGCGGGCGGCATGGGGTTCCTGAACTGGTACTGGCTGCCGCATCTGCCGATGGTGGTGCTGTTCTTCGTGTCCGCACTGGCCGAGACCAACCGCCCCCCCTTCGATCTGCCCGAGGCCGAGGCGGAGCTGGTTGCCGGCTATCAGGTCGAATATTCCTCAACCCCGTTCCTGTTGTTCATGATCGGCGAGTTGATGGCCGTCGTGCTGATGTGCGCGCTGATCACCCTCCTGTTCTTCGGCGGCTGGCTGTCGCCGATCCCCGGTGTCGCCGACATGCCGGTTCTGGGCGACGGGCTGCACTGGATGATCCTGAAGATGGGCTTCTTCTTCTTCATGTTTGCAATGGTCAAAGCCATCGTGCCCCGCTACCGCTATGATCAACTGATGCGTCTGGGCTGGAAGGTATTCCTGCCGATGTCACTGGCCTGGGTGGTGATCGCCGCCGGGTTCGCTGTAATGGATGTGCCGGGCTATGCGCGCTGGGATATGCTGCAATGAAAGGGATAATCTTATGAGACTTGTAGTTCAGAGCTTTGTAGGGGCTCTCTTGCTTTTGCTGTCCGGATGCATGGTCGAGTCGTCAGAGCCTTATACGCTGCCGACGGAGATATTCTCTTGCTCCAAAGGCTTCTCGGCACCTTCGTGCGATCCTAATGCGGCTGTTGCGGCGATGGATCGGCTTGAGAAAAGACGTTTTGCAGAGATCGTCTCCGCCACAACCAATCCGATGTTTGCAAGCGTTGCTCTGAGCGGTTCCAGTGATGCCATCCGTTATGGCTTGCAAGGCCGGTCATGTGCCGCGTTTCGCAAAGATGCAGAGGCGCTGCCCGGCATCTGGGCTTCGGCGAAGCTGAAGCCAACCGCAACGGGAACGCAGCGCTATGATAACAAGATCCTGACCTCTTACATCAAAGCAGCCGTCGCCTATTCCAAAGCAAAGGCAGGGTGCTAAGATGATCACTTCGGCTTGTGCGAAAATGGAAAGCTGCCGAGCTTGCAGTCTTTTGACGCAAGCCTTTTTGTGTGCAGTCGTAGCGACTGCTAAGGACCGCAGCCAATGATCCGTGCGTTTGCAGTCTTGATGAGTTTTCTCTTTTGGGGCCCGCCAAGTTACGCGCAGACGGACGATATTGTTGCGGCCTGCGCGGCCGAGCCGATTGGTGTTGGGGCCTGTGATGCTGAGGCACTGGCGGAAAAGCTGGGTCTTATGACAGCTGGCGACATGATCCCGTTCCGCGACAGCCGCATGGAGAGCTTTGCCATTCTGACGTCACTGCGTCTGACGTCTTCGGCGATTTTCTTCAACCTCGAAGGCGATGGCTGTGTTGCCGAGGAAGAGCGCATTCAGGCGGCCGAGATATGGCAGTTATGGGTACAGTTGCCGCAGGATGCTTTGCCGGAAGCCGCAGAACGGTTTTCGCAGTTGAACGCGCTTATGAACAATGTGTTTGAGATGGAGCTGGTGTGTTGAGAGCTTTCCTAAAATCAGTTCTAACTGTGGCCTTATGCCTTTCAGCAGCTCCGGCCATATCACAACAATTGTCGGCCGCTTTCCCGGTTCCCCTCGCCTGCGTTGATCAGTCCGTAGGGAGCGAGGGTTGCGCGCTTGCCGCTGTCGCAGAAGGCTTCGACCGTATTTCGCCGGGCTATTTCAATATATTTCGCGAGGCGAAGCTTGAGTCGTTTTACATGAGCCATGTAACAAACCAGTTCACCGGACCTTTGAATGCCGCTCTTTCGGGAGATAAATGCAGCGGTATCGAAGCTGTATATTTCTTCGGTGAAACCAGTTTCATTTATTTGCCACCTGCTGAGGACATTCCGGCCAGTGTCCGCGAAGAATATCTTAGGTGGCAAGCTGTCATGGATAACGTATCGGTCTTTCTTGACAGCCAAGCAACCGGAGGGTGCTGACATGACAACCATCGACTGGACCCGCGCAACGAAGTATTTTTTGCTGGCTGATTTTTTCGGCGGTTTCAAACTGGGCATGAAATACTTCTTTCGGCCCAAGGCGACGCTGAACTATCCACACGAAAAGGGCCCGCTTTCCCCGCGCTTCCGGGGTGAACATGCCCTGCGCCGCTATCCCAATGGCGAAGAGCGCTGCATTGCCTGCAAGCTGTGCGAGGCGATCTGTCCGGCGCAGGCCATCACCATTGATGCCGAGCCGCGCGACGACGGCAGCCGCCGCACGACGCGCTATGACATCGACATGACCAAATGCATCTATTGCGGTTTCTGTCAGGAGGCCTGCCCGGTCGATGCGATTGTCGAAGGCCCGAATTTTGAATTCTCGACCGAGACCCGCGAAGAGCTGTTTTACGACAAGGAAAAACTTCTTTCGAATGGCGACCGCTGGGAGGCGGAGATCGCCCGCAACCTCGAGCTGGATGCACCATACAGATAGGAGATAGCTGATGGGCGCTTGGGGAACAGGGGCTTTCGAAAACGACACCGCACTCGATTGGCTTTCGTCATTCGAGAAGAAAGGTGTGGTCGAGGTTGTGCGTGCGCTGGAAGTTATTGAGGAAAATGAAGACCTTGATGGTCCGGATGTTGATATCTTTCTCGTTGCGGCAGAAGCTCTAGCAGCGAGTTATACCGGTGCGCCTGAGCAGCTTGAAAAGTTGAAGCCTGGACTTATCGAAAAGCACGCGAAGAGCCTGACCGCAGTTGCAGGGCTGCCCGCAAGGTTCCGGGCGCTTAGAGATAAGATTTGCGACCCTGAGGTTTCAGAGGCAGCTGAGCTATGGGAAGACGAATTTCAGGAGTGGACGGCAGATGTTGATGCCACACTCGGGCGGTTGCCATGATCGGGCGAGCGCAGCAATCAGGAATTAGACAGTGAGCCAGGTAACCGACCCAAAAGACAGTGCAATGGACCGCGGTCGCGCCCTTTCGGAGCAGGTTCACCCCGGCACGGAAGAGGCACTACGATCCCGCTATGAGGCGTGGTTGCCAGGCGGTGTGGCTGAAACGGTCGTTGGTCATGTATGGGGCGAGGTTTACAGCCGTGAAGGGCTTGATCTGCGGACCCGTCATCTGATCACCATCGCTGCCCTTGCTGCAATGGGTGGGCAGACGCGACCACAGTTGAAAGTAAACATTGCAAACGGATTGGCTGTGGGCCTAAACCCACGCGAGATCACGGAGGCGATCTTTCAGATGCATCTCTATGGCGGCATGCCTGCGATGATCAATGCGCTAAACGCCGCCATCGAAGTATTCGAAGAGCAGGAGGTTGCCTGATGGGCTTCACCGTATTTGCATTCTATCTGTTCGCGATCACGGCCATGGTCTCTGGGCTGTTGGTGGTCCTGTCGCGCAACCCGGTGCATTCGGTTTTGTGGCTGATCTTGGCGTTCTTTTCCGCCTCGGGCCTATTTGTTCTGCTGGGGGCAGAGTTCCTGGCCGCGCTTTTGCTAATTGTCTACGTAGGTGCCGTCGCGGTTCTGTTCCTGTTTGTTGTGATGATGCTGGACGTGGATTTCGCCGAATTGCGCGGCGAGTTGAGCCGGTACACGCCCATCGGTGTGCTGATCGGCGTGATCCTTCTGATGCAGCTGGGGGTGGCCATCGGTGCCTGGGTTCCGGCTGATGCCGCCGAGGGGCTGCGAGATGCGGTTACTCCGCCGCTGGAGGAGACGCAGAACACCGTCGCGCTGGGGCAACTGCTTTATACCAAGTACGTCTTTTTGTTCCAGACCGCTGGCCTGATCCTGTTTGTTGCCATGGTCGGGGCGATTGTCCTGACGCTTCGCCACCGCGAGGATGTCAAACGCCAGAACATCCTGACTCAAATCTACCGCGATCCTGAGGCCGCTGTTGATCTGGTAGATGTTAAACCGGGGCAGGGGATATGAGGTTTCTAACCATCATTCTTGCTTGTTTGGCGGTACCAAGCTCGGTTGTCAGTCAGACCGCTTATGAGAGGGTTGGCAATTGCGGCTTTCGCGTAGCGGAAGTACATCCATCATCAGGTTTCATAGATCCCATTGTTGCTGCTGACGGAACGTTTGTGCTTGTTGGCTTTTCGCATCGTGATGATGATTGGTTCGGCAGTATCGCGATCACGCACGGAAATTGCCCGCAGGACATCACCTACCCGAGCTTTAATCAGTTAAAGGTTTTCGGCAGTTCTTCCGAATTTCAGGAACAGTTTGAGGTGGCGCTTGCCACGGCAGAGGCATTTCTTAAGGGTGAAGATCACGCAGATACGGAAGTACTTAGAACCGTTTTCCATAAACTTGGTTACCGCAACAGTGGTATACAACAAAAAGGCCGAGCTTCAGCCCTTTGGTCTGCGCAATGCGCTTGTGCGAATGCTGGTTTCAAATTGCCGGCATTTACCGGCAATGCGCCCGATTTTGAGGATCAGCAATGACGTTCATTTCCCTTGCTTTAGCCGTTAGCTCCATCTTTGTGGCAAGTGCTGCGGCACAGGGATTGCCGGTCAAAAGTTATTCCAAGAACACCGCCTTTCAGGGCAATCCCCGCGTCGTCATCCTGGATCGTGAAGGTGCGCAATACGCCCTCGTTTCCGCCCATAAAGAGGCTGGGCGGCCTTGGGCGGACGCGCTGTTTTACCGCTATCGCGATGACACACGCACGCTGATGAACCGGGCCTATGATTGTGCCGCAGGCACTTATCGCTGGCTGGGGGAAGGCAAGGATTTTCCGTCGATGTCGGCGGCTGTAAAACCATCGCAGACCGGTGATCGGCAGTTGCAACCGGGCAGCGTCGAATATGCGCTGGCCCGCTATGTCTGCGGGTTGTAAGGAGCGGGCGATGAAGCAGATGAACTTGGGCGGCTGGACCGCCGTAGCAATCGGAGTAGCCGTCGCCATTCTTGTGGCCAACGACTATTTCAGCGGCTGAGGAGACACAGATGATCGGTATTGAGCATTATCTTTTCGTTGCGTCTATCCTGTTTGTAACAGGGATCTTCGGCATTTTCCTCAACCGAAAGAACGTCATTGTTATTCTGATGTCGATCGAACTGATGTTGCTGGCGGTGAATATCAACTTCGTCGCGTTCTCGCATTTCTCGGGCGATATGGTGGGGCAGGTCTTTACCCTGTTCGTGCTGACCGTCGCCGCCGCCGAGGCCGCGATCGGTTTGGCCATTCTGGTTTGCTTCTTCCGCAATCGCGGCACTATCGCGGTGGAAGATGTCAACGTGATGAAGGGGTAGGAGTGCGGAGAATGCGTTACATCCAACTTATTGTTGCGTTGGCGGGAACCATGCTTGCGGGCGTGGCACCAGCGCTGACACCTAAGATGCCGCCACCCTGCCTCTGGGATCAAACGGCACAGAAGTTTGCTGATAAAGGTTTCGCGGCCTCGATTGTATCTGAGGACAACGGCTTTGCATCTTTTATCGCAGGCGCGATTGGTGGCCCGCAGCACAGGGTTTTGCAGCATTGCCCAACGGGTAAATATCTGTTGATCGTGATGTCGCCCTCGCAGGTCACCCGCATAGAAGAGCGGTTCAGGTTTTTCATGGAGACCACTGTTAAGGTGACCATGGAAGAGATAGCGCTGGATATCGTCACTATGGGGGCCGGTGTCCGGCGCGGGCAAGGCGATATCGGGCAATGTGGCTGCGATTATCTGCAGCAGTCAGGGCAATCGCAATGATGAAGCTTAGCGATATCAAGGGACGGAACGTGCGCATTGCTCGTGCTTCGTTAGCAGCAGCGGTCTTGCTGGGGGTTGCAAGCCATGTGGCGGCAGAGGAACCGCCCGCGATCGGGTTCGAATGTCCCTGGGACAGCAAGGCGCAACGTTTTTCGGAGGCCGGGGACGCGATCGCAACTGTTGTTCCCGGTGGGAACCAATTTGCAGTCACTTCTGTCTTCTTGGAGGAAACAGAGTATTCTTGGATGTACCTGCATCACTGTCCATCCGACACCCTTTTGTCGATCAAGTTCAGGAATGCGGATCATCTGGAGATAGAGTCTCGGTTCAACACCCTGATCGACTCGAACACGGCTTACAGCATGGACCAGATCGGTGCCGATCTGTCCAAGCGTGGCGCAATTGTCAAAAGAAGTCGTGGCGACATAGGACGCTGTGATTGTGAAACCCTCAAGAAAGAGGGATATCTGGAATGAAAGGCTGGGCATGACCACCATCATCCTGTTTGCGCCGCTGATTGGCGCATTGGTCTGCGGCTTTACGCATCGCTTTATCGGCGAAAAGGCGGCGATGACCTTTGCCACCAGCCTTTTGTTTCTGTCGGCGCTTTTGTCGTGGATCGTCTTTTTCGGTCAGCCGGGCGAGGTACAGCAGATCCCTTTGCTACGCTGGGTTTCAAGTGGCACGCTAAGCGTGGATTGGGGCATTCGTCTCGATACGCTGACCGCCATCATGCTGGTGGTTGTGACCACGGTTTCGGCGCTCGTGCATCTTTATAGCTTTGGTTACATGGACCATGATCCGCAATGGAAGGACGGCGAAAGCTATAAGCCGCGTTTCTTTGCATACCTGTCCTTCTTTACCTTTGCGATGCTGATGCTGGTGACCTCGGACAACCTGCTGCAGCTCTTCTTCGGCTGGGAGGGGGTCGGCGTCGCGTCTTACCTGTTGATCGGCTTTTACTATCGCAAACCATCGGCCAGCGCGGCAGCGATGAAGGCGTTTATCGTCAATCGGGTTGGGGATTTCGGCCTCGCCCTGGGGATTTTCGCCATCTACTTCATGGTCGATTCTATTCAGTTCGATGATATCTTTGCAAAGGCCCCCGCGCTGGCCTCGGAGTCGATCCATTTCCTGTGGACGGATTGGAATGCCGCCGAGGTGGCCGCGCTGCTGCTGTTCATCGGCGCTATGGGCAAGTCGGCACAACTGTTTCTGCACACATGGTTGCCCGACGCGATGGAGGGGCCGACGCCGGTTTCTGCCCTGATCCATGCCGCGACCATGGTGACGGCCGGTGTCTTCCTGGTTTGCCGTATGTCACCACTGATGGAGTTTGCGCCGCATACGCTGCAGTTCATCACGGTGATTGGCGCAACGACCGCCTTCTTCGCTGCCACAGTGGGGCTGGTGCAGAACGACATCAAACGTGTGATCGCCTATTCGACCTGTTCGCAGCTGGGCTATATGTTTGCCGCAGCCGGTGTCGGATTTTATCAGGCAGCGATGTTCCATCTGTTTACCCATGCCGCGTTCAAGGCGATGCTGTTCCTTGGCGCAGGCTCTGTCATCCATGCAATGCATCATGAGCAGGACATGCGGAACTATGGCGGGCTGCGCAAAAAGATCCCCGTGACCTTCTGGGCGATGATGATCGGCACACTTGCGATCACCGGGGTGGGGATCCCGCTGCTCTATATCGCGCATGTGCCGCTCGGACTGGCCGGGTTCGTGTCCAAAGACGCGATCATCGAAGGGGTCTATGCCGGGCACTCGATCTATGGTTTCGGGATGCTGCTCATCGCGGCTCTGTTCACCAGCTTCTATTCCTGGCGGCTGATGTTCATGACCTTCTACGGAGAGGAGCGCGGGGACGAGCATACCCACGCCCATGCTCATGAAAGCCCCCGTGTGATGACGATCCCGCTGATGGTACTGATGGTCGGCTCGGTTCTGGCGGGGATGGTCTATTATAACAAGTTTGTTGGCGAGACCTCTGAAGAGTTCTTTGGCAGTGCGATCTACAATATCGCCGCCCATTCCGGAGACCATGGCGATGCGCATACAACGGAGGCCGGTCACGGTGCGGCGGATCATGCCGCAGATGAGCACGCAGAGCCCCCGGCTGCGGATCACAGCACTGAAGATCACGGAAATGACCCTGCTGCCGCAGATGCAGGCCATGGAACCGACGACCACGCAGCCAAGGCCACCACGCCCGTTGGCGATGTAGCCGAGGGCCGAGAATGGGTGCTGCATGCCTATCACGATGTCCCGGTTCTGGTGAAACTGGCCCCGTTCTTTGCCATGCTACTTGGCCTCTATACGGCATGGATGTTCTATATCCGACGCCCGGAACTGCCCGGTCAGCTGCGCGAACGGAACGAGGCGTTGTATCAGTTCCTGCTGAACAAGTGGTATTTTGACGAGGTCTACGACTTTCTCTTTGTGCGGCCAGCCAAATGGCTGGGCCGGTTCCTGTGGAAGAAAGGCGATGGTGCGACGATTGATGGCGGGCTGAATGGCCTTGCGCTAGGGATCGTGCCGTTCTTTACCAAACTCGCAGGGCGGGCGCAGTCGGGATATGTCTTCCACTATGCCTTTGCGATGTTCGTCGGGCTGTCGGCCATACTTCTGATCGTGCTTGTCGGAGGAGCAGGCTGATGGACAATCTCCTTTCACTGGTCACGTTTCTGCCTCTGCTGGGTGTGGTCGCACTGCTGGTCCTGCGCGGCGATGACGAGTTTGGCCAGCGCAATGCGCGTTGGGTCGCCCTTGGCGTAACCGGGGCGACTTTCCTGATCTCTCTGGGAATTTTGGCAGAGTTCGACCCGGAACTGCCCGGCTTTCAGCTGGTCGAAAGCTATGAATGGCTGAGTTTTGGCGACCTGACCCTGCAATACAAGATGGGCGTGGACGGCATTTCGGTGCTGTTTGTGATGCTGACCACTTTCCTGATGCCGATCGTCATCGGGGCCTGCTGGGGTGTTACGCATCGGGTCAAGGAATACATGATCGCGTTCCTGCTGCTGGAAACGCTGATGATTGGCGTGTTCTGCGCGCTGGACCTGATCCTGTTCTACTTCCTGTTCGAGGCGGGCCTGATCCCGATGTTCCTGATCATCGGCATCTGGGGCGGCAAGGACCGCATCTATGCCTCGTTCAAGTTCTTCCTCTATACGCTGCTTGGATCGCTTCTGATGCTTGTTGCTATGATCGCCATGGCGCGCGAGGCAGGGACCACGGATATTGAGGCGCTGCTGAACCATACCTTTGCCTCTGGCACCATAACGGTGATGGGCTTCCATATTGTTGGCGGTATGCAAATGCTGCTTTGGATTGCTTTCTTTGCCAGCTTTGCCGTCAAGATGCCGATGTGGCCTGTGCATACATGGCTGCCCGATGCGCATGTTCAGGCGCCCACGGCGGGATCGGTGGTGCTGGCGGCGATCCTGTTGAAGATGGGCGGCTATGGCTTCCTGCGCTTCAGCCTGCCGATGTTCCCGGTTGCGTCTGACATGGCGGCGGATTTTGTCTTTGCGCTGAGTGTCATTGCCATCATCTACACCAGTCTGGTGGCGATGATGCAGGAAGACATGAAAAAGCTGATCGCCTATTCCTCGGTCGCGCATATGGGCTTTGTCACCATGGGCATCTTTGCGGCCAACCGGCAGGGGATCGACGGGGCGATTTTTCAGATGCTAAGCCATGGCTTTATCTCGGGTGCGCTGTTCCTGAGTGTCGGTGTGATCTATGACCGGATGCATACCCGCGATATCGATGCCTATGGCGGACTGGTGATCCGTATGCCGGCCTTTGCGCTGATCTTCATGCTGTTTACCATGGGCAATGTGGGCTTGCCGGGGACGTCCGGCTTTGTCGGCGAATTCCTGACGCTGGCAGGAGCGTTTCAGGCCAATACCTGGGTGGCGTTTCTTGCGACGACCGGGGTGATCCTGTCCGCCTGTTATGCGCTATGGCTCTATCGCCGCGTCGTGTTCGGCGATCTGATCAAGGAAAGCCTGAAACAGATCACAGATATGGACCGCAGAGAGAAAGCCTTGTTCGCACCGCTGATCGTGATGACCCTGCTATTGGGCATTTACCCGGCGCTGGTGCTGGACATTATCGGTCCCTCGGTCGAGGCGCTGATCGGCCAATATGAAACAGCGCTGGCCAATGCCGCAACGGCGACCCAGGTCGCCACCGGCCACTAAGAAAGGGCAGGAGCATGCTTGCAGACAATATCCAGGTGATCCTGCCGGAACTGATCCTTGCGGTCTTTGCCATGGTCGCGCTGATGTTCGGGGTGTTTTCACGGACGCATGATGCGGCCTCGCGGCTGGTGCACTGGGCCGCGGTGATTGTGCTGACCGGTCTGGGCTTTTGGATCCTGATGATGCCCGAGGGCACAAATACCGCCTTCAATGGCAGCTTTGTCGATGATGGCTTCGGGCGTTTCGCCAAGCTGCTGATGCTGTGGGGCGGGGCGGCTATGCTGGCCCTTTCGGTGGCCTATCTGCAAAAGCACGACATGATGAAGTTCGAGTACCCGGTGCTTATGGCGTTGGCGATTGTCGGCATGATGATCATGGTATCCTCGCAGGACCTGATGGTGCTATATATGGGGCTGGAACTGCAGTCTCTGGCGCTTTACGTGATCGCCGCCTTCCGCCGAGACTCCGTCAAGTCGACCGAGGCCGGGCTGAAGTATTTTGTTCTTGGCGCCCTGTCTTCTGGCCTGTTGCTCTATGGCGCGTCGCTGATCTATGGCAGTACCGGCACGACCCTTTTCGCAGGCATAGCCGAGGTTGCCGCCCATGACATGCCAATCGGCACGCTCATCGGGCTGGTGTTTCTGTGTACGGGTATAGCGTTCAAAGTGTCCGCCGTCCCGTTCCATATGTGGACCCCGGATGTTTATGAGGGTGCACCGACCCCGGTCACCGGCTTTTTCGCCACCGCGCCTAAGGTAGCGGCGGCGGCGATGTTCGCCCGCGTGCTGCATGACGGGTTCGGCGATGCCGTTTCGGATTGGCAGCAAATCCTGGCGCTATTGTCGCTGCTGTCGATGTATCTGGGCGCGATTGCCGCTATTGGTCAGACCAATATCAAACGGCTGATGGCCTATTCCTCTATCGGCCATATGGGCTTTGTCCTGATGGGGCTTGCCGCCGGGACAAAGGCCGGAACAAGCGGCATGCTGATCTATCTGGCGATCTATGTGATCATGAATGTCGGCGTCTTTGCCTTCATTTTGAACATGGAGCGGCGGGGCCGTGCGGTGATGGATATCTATGCCCTTGGCATGTATTCGCGCAACGAACCGGCCCGCGCGCTTTGTCTGGCGATCCTGATGTTCTCGCTGGCCGGGCTGCCACCCTTGGTCGGGTTCTGGGGTAAGTACTTCGTGCTGACGGCGGCGGTGGATGCCGGGCTGGTTTGGCTGGCAGTGGCGGGGGTTATCGCCTCGGTCATCTCGGCCTTCTACTATCTGCGGATCATCTACCTGATGTATTTCGGCGAAGAGACCGAGCCACTGGATGGCACCATGCCTGCGCTGCACTGGGCGCTGATGGGGGTGAGTGCGGCTGCGATGGTGCTTGGCCTCTATAACCTGCTGGGGCTTGACGGGTTTGCCGATGTTGCCGCAGCGGCGTTGACCAGTTGACGCAAACCTGGCCAGACGGTTGGGGGCGGGTTTGCCTGCCGAGCGTCGACAGCACAAGCAGCGAAGCAATGCGCCGGGTGCAGGCTGGCGAGGTGACGCCATTCTGGATCCAGGCGGATCAACAGACGGTCGCACGCGGGCGGCGGGGCCGACCTTGGGTTATGCCGCCGGGAAACTTTGCCGCATCCTTGGCCATGACCCCGACGGGCGGTCCGGCGCAAGCCGCATTGCGGTCCTTTACCATGGCGCTGGCCCTGCAAGAGGCGTTTAGCGCGTTCGGTGTGACCGGACTGGCACTGAAATGGCCAAATGATGTGTTGCTGAATGGCGGAAAACTGGCCGGCATCCTGCTGGAAAGCACGATGCTCAATGGGCAGCAAATATTGTGCATCGGGATCGGCGTGAACCTTGCGGCCGCCCCCGATCCGTCCGAGGTCGAAGCCAGAGCCGTGCCTCCGGCTGCCCTTGACGGGACACTCAAGCCAACGGGCCTTCTTGACGCACTTGCTGCCGCTTTTGCCCGTTGGGAGGCCATTCTTACCCATGAAGGGTTCGCGCCGGTTCGCACGGCCTGGCTGTCTCAGGCTGCCCGTTTGGGCGAGCCCATCGTTGCGCGTTTGCCAAATGAAGAAATAACAGGCACCTTCCGGGATATTGATGCAACCGGTGCGCTGGTTATCGAGACCGCGTCCGGGCAGCGCCATCTGCCAGCGGCAGATGTCTATTTTCAAGGGGAGGCAATCGATGCTTCTGGCAGTTGATGTGGGCAATACCAACACGATGTTCGCCGTGCATGACGGGACCACGTTCCTTGGGGAATGGCGCTGCTCGACCGATCATCTGCGCACGGCGGATGAATATTTCGTCTGGCTATCCTCGCTGATGGAACTGCAAAATCTGGCGGTTTCTGACGTGAACAGCGTGATCGTGTCTTCGGTTGTGCCGCAGGTGCTGTTCAATCTTCGGGTTCTGTCTGACCGCTACTTTAACTGTCGCGCGCTTGTGGTCGGTAAGCCAGAGTGCAAGCTGGGCATAGATGTGCGCATCGACGAGGGCTCTCAGGCGGGGGCGGATCGTCTGGTCAACACGGTTGGTGCCTATCATGAATATGGCGGCGACCTGATCGTCATCGACTTCGGCACGGCGACGACCTTTGATGTGGTTGATACCGATGGGGCCTATATCGGCGGGGTTATTGCGCCGGGGGTCAATACCTCGATGCGGGCGCTGCATCTGGCCGCTGCAGCTTTGCCCCATGTGGATGTGACCAAGCCGCAGGTGGTTGTCGGCACCAACACATTGGCCTGTATGCAGTCCGGCGTGTTTTGGGGCTATATCGGCCTGATCGAAGGGATCTGCAAACAGATCCGCGCCGAACGCGACCGCCCAATGAAAGTCATCGGAACCGGCGGGCTGTCCACGCTGTTCGAACAAGGCACAGAGATATTTGACGTCATCGACACACAGGTCACCCTTAAGGGGCTGGTGCTGATCGACGCGCTTAACAGAAAGACATGATATGAGCAAAGAGAACAAGCTGACATACCTTGCCCTTGGGGGCGCAGGTGAAATCGGCATGAACATGTATTTGTATGGTTACGGCCCGGTTGGCGATCAGCGGTTTATCCTGGTTGATTGCGGTGTGACGTTTCCATCCATGGACGGAACACCGGGCGTTGATCTGATCATGGCCGATCCGCAGTTCATAGCAGACCGCGCTGACCGGCTTGAGGCAATCCTGATCACCCATGCCCACGAAGACCATATTGGGGCGCTGGGTCTGTTGATCGACAAGCTGCAGGCCCCAGTCTACGCGCGGCGCTTCACCGCCGAGATTGCACGGCAAAAGCTGGATCGTTTCGGCAAAGACCCCGATATCGTGCACGAGGTCGGGCCATGGCCCGAGATGACCGATATGGGACCGTTTCGCGTGGGCTTTCTGCCGGTCGCACACTCGGTCCCCGAGGCCTCGGGCCTTGTGATTGATACGCAGGACGGACGCCTGGTGCATACCGGCGATCTGAAATTGGATCGGACGCCCTTGGTGGGCGAACCTTATGACCCGGATGTCCTGCGCGATATTGCAAAGGATGGTGTCAAAGCCCTGATCTGCGACAGCACCAATGTGTTTTCGCCCAAACCGGGCCGTTCCGAGGCTGAGATCAAGCCCGCCATTACGGAACTGATCCGGAACGCCAAAGGGCTGGTTGGCGCAACCACCTTTGCCTCGAATATCGCACGGTTGAAGACACTGGCGCAGGCGGCTCATGATGCTGGCCGCTCGGTCGTTATTCTGGGACGGGCGATGAATACGATGCTTCAAACCGCGGTTTCGACTGGTGTTCTGACCGATTTCCCACCCGTCGTGCCGATTGATGAGGCGCATGATATCGCCCGCAATGATCTGTTCATCCTGGCCACTGGATCACAGGGTGAACGGCGCGCTGCAACGGCGCAACTGTCCAGTCAGAGTTATCAGGGATTCCAGTTGAAGAAGGGGGACACCTTTCTTTTCAGTTCCAAGACCATCCCGGGCAATGAGGTTCCGGTCAGCCGGATCCTCAACCAGATGTCAGAGGCCGGTGTCAGCGTGATCGACGACTCGTCCGGTCTGTACCACGTCTCGGGCCATGCCAATCGGCCCGATCTTCAGGAATTGCACCGGGTTCTGGCCCCGGCCAATCTGATTGCCATGCATGGGGAGCATCGCCATTTGCGCGAGCATACCGAACTGGCAGAGGCCAGCGGTATCAATGGCGTGCTGGCCCCGAATGGCGCGATTGTCGATCTGACGTCGGAAAAAGCCGAAGTGATCGACAATATCGAAACCGGCCGTGTCTATCAGGATGGGTCTGTGCTGATCGGGGCAATGGACGGTGTCGTGCGTGACCGCATGCGCATGGCGCTGCGCGGTCTGGTCACGGTATCAGTGATGCTTGAGGCAGATGGCAGCCTGATTGACGGGGTCTGGGTTGATACGCTTGGCATGCCGGGGGAACCGGGCCTGTCGCCGGAACTGGAGGCGGTGATCGAGACCCAGATCGAAGGCGCAGCACGCAAGGTGCTGGATAATGATGACGCGCTGGAACGACTGATCGTCAAGGCGGTTCAGTCGGAAAGCCAGGACCATGTTGGGAAGAAACCCCTTGTGACGGTCCTGATCAATCGGTTTGAGGAATAACCGCTTAGACGGTTTTTAAAGCGTTTCGGGATAAACCTGAGACAAAAGATTATCCTGAAACGCAGTGATAAGCCTATATGGTGTACGCGTTTCGATTTTATGTGATGTCTCAAGGTAAACTCGAAACGCTTTAGTGCGGTCGGGGCACCTTAAATTCAGGCTATGGCAGCAGGCTGAAACCTGCTGCCTTTATGAGCATACCTGGCCCGCACGATAATTACTCGCTGGTCGCCCCAGTTGTCACTTCTGCCACTACCGACTTGGCTGAAACCCGTTTGCGGGGCTTGCGGACCGGTTTGGCGGGCGGTGTGTCATCTACTACAGCCTTGGCGCCTTCCGTCGGTTCCGCCTTAGGCGCATTGACGGTTTCCTCGGCCGGCTCTGCACTGGGCGGGGTTGTCGTATCGTCAGAAACCTCCACCGCTTTGACAGCATCCGTGTCAGACTTGGCCTCTGCCTCCGCCTTGGCGGCCAGTTCAGCCTCTTTCTCGGCCTTGGCCTTGCGCGGCTTGCGGGTCGTTTTCTTTTTCGGCTTAGGCGCATCTTCTGCTGCGGTCTCTGCCGGTGCCTCTGGCTCGGGCTTTTCGGCCAGCAGGTCGTCGACATTCATCGACTGCATCAGGAAGGCGGGGATGTGATCCCCCATGCCAATCACCGGCTTGCCACCACGATCCGAGCGACGTCCGCCGCGCTCGGTTCTCTGCGGGGCGGGTTCACTGCTGCGGGTCTTTGATTTGGCTTTTTTCTCAACCGGTTCGGACGGTTCCTTGTCGGATTTGCGTCGTGTGCGAGGGGCATCCTCGGTCGTATCGGCTGCGCCCAGCGGGCTGTCGATCACAGGGATCGATTTCTTCACCAGTTCTTCAATCTCGTCGAGATATTTCTGCTCGTGCGGCCAGCAAAGGCTCAGGGCCTTGCCCTCGCGCCCAGCACGGCCTGTCCGGCCAATGCGATGCACATAATCCTCGGCATGGGTCGGAACATCATAGTTAAACACATGACTTACTGAGGGCACATCCAGCCCACGGGCGGCAACGTCCGAGGCAACCAGCAGTTTCAATTCCCCTTCGCGGAAGCTGTCCAAAGTACGGGTCCGGATCGACTGATCCAGATCGCCATGGATCGGGGCCGCATCAAGCCCGTGTTTTTTCAGGGACTTGGCAACGATATCCACATCGCGCTTGCGATTGCAGAAGATGATACCGTTGGTCAGCTTTTCACCCTCAGCCGCGATCAGGCGACGCAGAACCTCGCGCTTTTCTTTGTCAGATGTGTCGCGGCGCTTTGGCTTGTGCTTGCAAATCGCCTGTTCGATGGTTTCAGAGGTTGTCGCCTGACGCGCCACCTCAACCCGGACTGGATTAGACAGGAATTCCTGCGTGATCCGGGTAATCTCGGGCGCCATCGTGGCCGAGAAAAACAAGGTCTGACGGGTAAAGGGGGTCAGCTTGAAGATGCGTTCAATGTCGGGGATGAAGCCCATATCCAGCATCCGGTCGGCCTCATCCACCACCATGACCTGAACACCGGTCAGCATCAGCTTGCCGCGCTCGAAATGGTCCAGCAGGCGGCCTGGCGTGGCGATCAGAACGTCGACACCGCGGTCGATCAGCCGATCCTGATCTTTGAAACTGGTGCCGCCAATCAGCAGTGCCATCGACAGTTTAGAGTTCTTTGAATACGCCTCAAAATTCTCAGCGACCTGTGCGGCAAGTTCCCGGGTCGGGGCCAGAACCAGACTGCGCGGCATCCGCGCACGCGCGCGGCCCTTGGCCAGCATGGTGATCATCGGCAATGTGAAAGAGGCCGTTTTGCCGGTGCCGGTCTGGGCGATCCCCAGAACATCGCGCCCCTCAAGGGCATGCGGGATGGCTTCGGCCTGAATAGGGGTGGGCGTGGTGTAACCGGCCTCGATTACGGCCTGCAATACCTTGGGGTCGAGCCCCAGGTCAGAAAATTCGGTCATGTAAGTCCTTCGGTCATGCGGCGAATGTTATGGCCGCAATTCCGCGCGGCCAGACCAGCCATATTGCCGGTCTTTTCGACTGGTTGCGGGATACTTCGTTTTTTGCGAAAGGTCAATCGGAACTGGCTTTGCTGGCCTGATCCGACCCCGGATAGGGTTCCGCAAAGCAGCCATAGTTCTTGTATTTCTCCGGCAGCAGGCCAAGCTTGGCCCGGGTCGCGTCCATACGCCAGAACAGGGTGTTTGCGTTTCGCACCCGAACCAGTAATTCTTCGAGCAGCGGACCGGCCACCGGGTCCAGGAAGGCCAGCTCATAGACCAGCGCATTTGTGTTCAGCATGGCATCTGTCTGATCCAGCGAAGCCGCACCGCAATGGGGAAATCCCATGCGATTAATTATCTGGCCCGGGTAGGTTTCTTTCGGGTCCATATCGCAATAGCTGCGCTCTGCCTCGGCGAATTTCAGCAGATTTGCATAGACCCAGCCAACGCTGCCGATCCGGCGCTGATGTTCGTTCAGGCCGTGATCATGAAAGGTCTGAAGGGCAGAGATCAGCCAGCGGTTATCCAGAAGTGGCATCAATTCGGTCCCATGGTCCTGCCACAGGCGGAAAAACAGCCGTCGGGCATGATCTGTATGGGCAGAGTTGCGGCGCAAATAGCTGACGAACAACGCGTGAAAATAGACGATCTGCGGCTGCCCGGCGAGTTGCTTTTTCAGCCGGGCGGAGTTCACCGCCATCTTGCTGCGCGGACCTTCGGGGATGTGATCGGGCGGCGCCTGCACCTCGACAAAATATGGCGCAAAGTCCACATCCAACGGCGGCATCATGTTGCCGAGCTTCTTTCGCAGCCCACGTCGCCGCCGAAACCGCTCTGCCAGATTGGGCAGCCGGGCGTGTTCATCCTGCGGCGTCTCCTTGGGCCATTGCGGGCCGTAGGTGGATGGCTTTTTGCGAAGCAGACGGTGCAGAAGCGGGCGCTTTGGCTCTGTCATTCAGCGTGTCCTGTCGGGTTTTGGTCCGCGGTCAGCCGGAGCGGCCCGACCAAATCGGGTTCAACTTAACATTTCCTTGGTCGCTGTCAGCTTTAGGTCGGGGTGATCGCGTTCGACCCGGTCGATATCCCATTGCAGGCGGGTCATATAGACCGGGTCGCCATCATGATCCTCGGCCATATGCCCCTTGTTCGCGTTGATGAAAGCGTCAACCTCGGCCTTCGGGCCGGACAGCCAGCGGGCAGAGGTGAACTGCGTCGGCTCGAACTGCACCGGGATGCCGTATTCCAGTTCAATCCGGCTGGCGAGAACCTCAAACTGCAGGGCGCCAACCACGCCGACGATCCAGCCTGCGCCGATCACCGGCTTGAACAGCTTTGACGCGCCTTCCTCGGCAAACTGGGTCAGGGCCTTTTCCAGATGCTTGGCCTTCATCGGGTCAGTGGCGCGCACCGATTGCAGCAATTCCGGCGCGAAGGAGGGGATGCCGGTGAACCTTAGCTTTTCGCCTTCGGTCAGGGCGTCGCCGATGCGCAACTGGCCGTGGTTGGGGATGCCAATGATATCGCCAGCCCAGGCATCCTGGGCCAGTTCACGGTCATTGGCGAGGAACAGAACCGGGTTTGATATCGCCATCGGTTTTGAGCTGCGCACATGGGTCAGCTTCATGCCGCGCTTGAAATGCCCTGAACACAGACGCACGAAAGCAACGCGGTCGCGGTGCTTGGGATCCATGTTGGCCTGAACTTTGAAGACAAATCCGGAAACCTTTGTTTCATCAGGAGAAATCTGTCTTTCTGAGGCTGGTCGCACCTGCGGCTCTGGCCCGAAATTACCGATGCCATCCATCAGTTCCTGCACACCGAAGGAATTGATGGCGCTGCCGAACCAGATCGGTGTCAGCGTGCCGTCCAGAAACGCTTGCCGGTCAAAGGCAGGCAGCAAACCGCGCACCATTTCGACCTCTTCGCGCAGCTTTTCCAGAAGATGTTCAGGCACATGCTCGGCGATTTTTGGATCATCCAGACCGTCGATCTGGATCGATTCTGCGCGCTTATTGCGGTCGGCCCGGTCCATCAGTTCCAGCCGATCATTCAGCAGGTCATAAGCACCCAGAAATTCGCGGCCCACACCGATGGGCCAGCTGGCGGGGGTGACGTCAATCGCCAGGTTTTCTTGAATTTCGTCAATGATCTCAAACGTATCGCGGCTTTCCCGGTCCATCTTGTTACAGAAGGTCAGGATCGGCAAATCCCGCAGGCGGCACACCTCGAACAGCTTTTGCGTCTGGCTTTCCACGCCCTTGGCCCCGTCGATCACCATGACAGCCGCATCCACCGCCGTCAGGGTGCGATAGGTATCTTCCGAGAAATCCGAGTGGCCCGGTGTATCGACAAGATTGAACCAGAACTCCTTGAATTCAAAAGACATCGCAGAGGCCGAGACCGAGATCCCGCGATCCTGCTCCATCTTCATGAAGTCCGAGGTAGAGCGCCGCGCCTCTCCCTTTGCGCGCACCTGACCGGCCATCTGGATCGCGCCACCGTAAAGCAGAAACTTCTCGGTCAGGGTCGTCTTGCCCGCATCGGGATGCGAGATAATGGCAAAGGTGCGCCGCCGGGCAATCTCGGCGGGCAGGTCGGGGCGGTTATGGGCACGGTCCAGCATGTTTCGGCCTATATCGGGGCTTTGGGGCCGGGTCCAGCCCCCGCGGCTACAACCAGCGCCGGGTTTTCGACAGCAACGCCTGATATTCGGTGCCGAACTTGTCGCAAAGATAGGTTTCTTCGTGCAGAACCACGCAGAAATGCAGCAGGACCCAAAGGATGGGGGCGATCAGCAAGGCCCAGTCCAGCGAAAAGGCAAGACCCAGTCCGACTTGCAGCAGCACCATACCAAGATACATGGGATTGCGCGTAAACCGGTACGGGCCATCTGTGACCACGACCAAGGCCGGTTCATGCGGATCGACATGGGTGCCTGCGGCTTTGAACGCCCGAACGCCAGCGGCGGCAAGCCATCCGGCGGCCCCTGACAGGACAAGTCCGACGACAAAGCACGGCAGGTTGAACCAGAACGGCAGCAGGGTCAGCGGGAAAAGCCACTCTAACGCCACAGCCAGCACCGGGGCGATGACCGATGCAAGTGGCGGATAAAACAGGATGTCGGCGCGGTCGGACATTTCACGATTATAGAGGCTGGACGGAGGCAACGGAACCAGCCATGTTTTCACAAAGCCGCAGGACAGCCTGCCTGGCGACAGACAAACCGATAGGGGAAAGCGCATCATGGATCTTGGGATTTCAGGGAAGAAGGCCATCGTTTGTGCCGGGTCCAAGGGGCTTGGCCGTGGCTGTGCAGAGGCGTTGGCCGCCGCTGGTGTTGACCTTATCCTGAATGCGCGCGGGTCTGACGCGCTGGAGGCAACGGCCGAGGCAATCCGCAGCGCACATGGTGTGACGGTGACGACCGTGGCCTGTGACATCACCACAGCCGACGGACAGGCCGAGGTGCTTGCCGCCGGAAAGGGTGCCGACATTCTGGTGAACAACGCAGGCGGACCGCCCCCCGGCTCCTGGGAAAACTGGGAGCGGGAGGATTTTATCGCCGCCCTTGATGCCAATATGCTGACGCCGATTGCTCTGATCAAAGCCTGTGTGCCTGATATGATGCAGAAAGGCTGGGGGCGGGTGGTCAACATCACCTCGCAGGCCGTGCGCTCGCCGATCCCGGTGCTTGGGCTGTCCAACTCTGCCCGGGCCGGGCTAACGGGATATGTCGCAGGCACATCGCGGCAGGTGGCTCATTCTGGTGTGACGATTAACAACCTGCTGCCGGGGCTGCATGACACGGATCGGGCGACCTCGCTTGATACTGCGGTCAGTCAGGCCGAGGGGATCACGCTCGACGCCGCACGCAAACGGCGTGAGGCGACGATCCCAGCGGGGCGCTATGGCACCTCCGAAGAGTTCGGCGCGATGTGTGCCTTCCTGTGTTCTCAACATGCCGGCTTCATCATCGGTCAAAACATCCTTTTGGATGGCGGCGGGTTTAACGCGACGCTCTAACCCCTTGCGATGGCGGGGCGTGGTTGTTAGACGGCCCGGAACCCTGAGTAAATTTATCGGACAGGCATGACCCCACGCCTTGAGCTTGATCATCTGAGTTGCAGTTTCGGCGAGACCGATGCGGTATCGGATGTGTCACTCAGCATTTTGCCGGGGCAGGTGACTTGTCTGCTGGGCCCATCTGGTTGTGGCAAGTCAACGACCCTGCGCATGGCTGCTGGAGTGGAACGGGCGCAGGCCGGCACGATCCGGATTGATGGTAAGGTGGTCGGGGACGCAACCGTGCATCTGCCGCCGGAAAAGCGCGGCATCGGCATGATGTTTCAGGATTTCGCCCTGTTCCCGCATCTGACGGCGGCCCAGAATGTCGGCTATGGCTTGCCGCGCAGTCAGCGGCAGGACCGCGTCGCAGAGTTGCTGTCCCGTGTCGGGCTGGACGGGCAGGGGGCAAAATACCCGCATCAGCTGTCAGGCGGCGAGCAGCAGCGCGTGGCCCTGGCCCGCGCCATCGCCCCCAGACCCGGTGTGATGCTCATGGATGAGCCGTTCTCGGGCCTGGATAACCGCTTGCGCGATGCCATCCGGGACGAAACGCTGGAAATCCTGAAAGAAGAACGTACCGCCGTTCTGCTGGTGACCCATGAACCAGACGAAGCCATGCGTATGGCCGATGAGATTGCCCTGATGCGCAAGGGCAGTATCGTTCAGGTCGGCGCGCCCTACAACATCTATAACGCGCCCGTGGATCGCGATGCGGCCGGGTTCTTTTCGGACATCAATGTGATTCATGGCGAGGTGAAGAATTTCCAGACCGAGACCCCGTTTGGAGCGTTCTTTTGCCCCAATATGCGCGATGAAGCGGATGTGGAAATTGTCATTCGTCCGCAACACCTTAAGATCGACTTTGATCGCAATGGCTCTGGCCCTTTGCCCACGCCGCAGGACGGGGTTCCGGCGCGTGGGCAGGTGGCGCGGGCGCGGTTCATGGGGCATGAAAGCCTGGTGGAAATGCGGATGGATCACGATGGTTCTGTGTTGAAGGTTACCGTCCCGGGGGTCTTTCTGCCAAAGCCCGGAACGCCGCTTTGGCTGTCGCTGCGGCGCGACCGGAGTTTTGTTTTTCCCTGCAAAACCCAGACCAAGGTTGATAGTCCCTGGATCACCGAGGCAACACCTGTATGACGGAAAAATCGTCACATTTTACGCTGAGGCCTTTATCCCGGCCTCCGAAAGCAATACATATCAGCCGAATGTGCAAAACTGCGCCACGGGCGCTAGCAGGGACTGACCGGAGAGCTCAATGACCCATATGCCACTTTTCTTCAACAATATCAGCCCGATGGGCATGGTACTGATCGCCGTGGTCGTGCTTGTCCTGTTTGGGCGCGGCAAGATCTCCTCGCTGATGGGCGAGGTTGGTAAAGGCATCACCAGCTTCAAGAAAGGCCTGAATGACGGCAAGAAAGAGCTGGAAGACGCCGCCAATGAAGACGCGGAAAACGCCCGCGACGTCACACCTGCGGCTGAAAAAGACAACGCCTGATTTTCAAGGAGCGTTAGGGGATGCCGGATATCGGCTGGATGGAACTGCTTGTGATCGGCATTGTCGCGCTGATCGTGGTGGGGCCCGAGGATTTGCCGGGCATGTTCCGCACTGTCGGCCGGTTCATGGGCCGGGCGCGCGGCATGGCGCGCGAGTTCCAACGCTCCATGGAAGAAGCGGCAGACGAGTCCGGCCTTAAGGAGGCGTCCAAAGGCTTGGATGATCTGCGCACGATCTCTGATGTACGGCCGACAAACATGGCTAAGAATTACGCCAAGAAATCGGTGCTGAGTGAGGATAACGCGAAGGACCCAAGCCCCAAGACCGAAGCGACCAAAGCGGCGCCGGACCCTGAACCGACACCGGCCAAGGATCCGACCTGAATGGCAACCGCATCCGACGACGACAACATTGATGACAGCGCCGCCCCCCTGATCGAGCATCTTGCGGAATTGCGCACCCGGCTGATCCGGTCGGTGCTGGCTTTCATAATCGCGATGGTGATTTGTTACACCGTATGGAAGCCGATCTTTGGTTTTTTGACGATTCCAGTATGCGATGCTCTAGCTAGCCTGAACCAGGACTGTAACCTTCAGTTAATCAAGCTTCAGGAAGGCTTTATGACGGCCATCCGGATATCGATGTTCGGCGGCTTTGCACTAGCCTTTCCTATAATTGGCCTTCAACTTTGGCGTTTCGTTGCGCCCGGTCTCTATCGATCTGAAAAGTCTGCTTTTCTTCCATTTTTGATAGCTTCGCCCGTTCAGTTCATTCTGGGTGCGGCTTTTGCATATTACGTTGTTTTGCCACTCGCATTCGATTTCTTCTTGGGATTCCAGCAGGGATTGTCAGAGGAAGCGAGCAACGACACTCTGCCCGGCACGACCATCGCTTTCCAAGGATCTATGGAAGAGTATCTGGGCCTTACGCTCAAATTTCTGATGGCATTTGGTCTGTGTTTTCAGTTGCCGGTCTTGCTGACTTTGATGGGGAAGGTAGGGCTTGTTTCAGCTGACGGTCTTCGCGATGTCAGAAAGTATGCCGTTGTCGGCATTTTGGTTCTGGCCGCGATTGTGACCCCGCCCGATGTAATCACGCAGGTCATCCTGTTCACTGTGGTTTACGGGCTTTACGAGATTTCGATCTGGCTTGTCTCGATGGTCGAGAAAAAGCGCGAGGCGGAATTGCGGGAGCAGGGGTATTACGACGATGAGGACGAGGATGACGCTGCTTTTGCCGAAGCCGAAGCCATGCTCGACGCGGACGAGGATGACGATGCCGAAACCAAACCCGAGCCGGAACCGGGACCATGAGCAAATCAGCCCTGAAACGTATCGCCGCCGCACTTGAGCGGATCAGCCCGCCACCGCAAGGCGCACCTGATCTGGATGCTGCCAGTGCCTTTGTCTGGCATACGGAACCAGATCGCCTGAGCCCGGTTGCCAGGGTGAACCGCGTCCCGCTTGACCTGTTGGTCGGCATCGACCGGTCGCGCGATACCTTGTTGAACAACACCCGCCAGTTTGCCCAGGGAAGTCCAGCCAACAATGTGCTACTTTGGGGCGCACGCGGGATGGGAAAATCCTCTGTTGTCAAAGCTGTACATGCTGATGTTCAGGCGAATTTTCCGGCGCTGAAGCTGGTGGAAATTCAGCGTGAAGATCTACCATCCATTGCCCGTCTGCTGACCATGCTGCGCGAGGCGGATGCGCGTTTTATCCTGTTTTGCGACGACCTTTCCTTTGATCATGACGACACCCATTACAAATCGCTCAAGGCGATCCTTGATGGCGGGGTCGAGGGGCGGCCCGATAATGTGATCTTCTACGCGACCTCGAACCGGCGGCATTTGATGCCCCGCGATATGATCGAGAACGAGCGCTCCTCGGCGATCAATCCGGCAGAGGCGGTGGAGGAAAAGGTCTCACTATCTGATCGCTTTGGCCTGTGGCTTGGCTTTCATGCCTGCGATCAGCAGGCCTATCTGGCGATGATCCGTGGCTATTGCGATGCGTTCGGAATCGAGATTGACGATGAAACGCTGCGGGTCGAAGCCATCGAATGGCAACAAACCCGGGGCAGCCGTTCGGGCCGCGTTGCCTGGCAATACATCACCGATCTGGCAGGGCGGCGCGGTGTTTTGCTGGATGCGGGTCGGAACAGCTCAAGTGCCTAACTTTAGGCCATCTACCTAAAATACCACCAAGCGTGTTTCGGCGTTATTGAACCAATTGCCCGGCGACCACGACCTCTCCTTCAGAACACGATGGAGGGACACATGAAACTGAATCCTGCAATCATCGCTCTTGCCATGGCCGGCTCGGCCGACGCACAGAGTTTTCAATTCAATCAAGTCGAACTGACTTTCGAACACTCGCGCAGCTACGCAAACTCTATGTCGTTAGATGGTCACCATTGCAGAGACATATGCAAAGGCCGCAAAGGAGAACGGCCATGACGTTCGATTGGCTCACCTTCGCGACTATCGGTTCGACATCGATTTTGAGTTTGGCAGCTATACCCACATCAAACCGCTGGAAGCTGATCTGGAGCAGTTCATGCAGGACTTGGATTGGGCAGAGCATTTTGTGCTGATGACGCCCATGTGGTGGGGCGGATTGCCTGCAAAGCTTAAGGGCCTGTTTGACAGAACATTTCTGCCCGGAACAGCCTTTGATTCGCGTCAGCCTAAAGCGTTTCGGGATAAACCTGAGACAAAGGATTATCCCGAAACGCGGTGATAAGCCTATATGGCGTACGCGTTTCGATTTTATGTGATGTCTCAAGGTAAACTCGAAACGCTTTAAATTCGGTATCCCCGCACCTTTGCTGACGGGGCGCACCGGACGGATTGTTGTTACATCAGACACGCCCCGGGTTTCTAAGGTTGGCATATAAAAGTGCCATGATCTGGCAACTCAAAGGGCAAATCTTTGGGTTTGTGGGAATAAAACCGACGCAGATCACCTATTTTTCAGGCGCAAGCCATCCAAAGCCTGGCAGCGTGTCGAAATGGATGGAAACCGTGGCTAAGTTGGGCTCAAAAGCGGCCTAGTTCAGCCGAACGTTCCGATACGGCAGCCCTGCAAGGCCGCCGTATCGGCTGACTTATTGCTTAAAGATAAGGCTTAGGATCGACACTTGCCGTTCCACGCCGGATCTCGAAATGCAGGTTTGGTGTGTCGCCCTTGGCCACGACGCCCACCCGCTGACCGCGCTTCACCAGATCACCTTTCTTCAAACTGACCCCAGTGACCCGGCCATAAACGGTCATGAGGTTGTCCGGATGGCGGATCAGAACGATGGTGCCAAGACCGCCCAGAGATTCCGAAATCAATGCAACCTCTCCATCCCCAGCAGCGCGAACCTCGGTCCCGGCGGGGGCGGCGAAATCAATGCCCTCGTTCTTGCGTGGGCCAGAGGCTGCGTAAGGTCGCAGCACCTTCGCACCCGCGATCGGCAGCAACAGCTTACCGCTAGAGGCAGCCGCTGTTTGGCGTGGCTTGGTCAGATCCGAAGACAGATCAGGGGCCGGTGGCTTCTGCGCCGCGTCAATATCCTGATTGGGTGGAAGCGGTCTTGTCGAAGAGGGCGGGGCGGTGACTGGCGAAGGTGTGCCGGGATCATTGACCGCGGCCGCTTGCGTCGCCGAACCATTTCGCTGATTGGCCGTCACAGGGATCAGCAATTCCTGATCCGGGCGCAGGGTCATCTGCGAATCCAGCCCGTTCCACTGCGACAATGCAGTGACCGAAACACTATAGAGCCGGGCGATGGAAAACGCCGTTTCGCCCGCACGGACTCGGTGGCGGATTGGATTAACCACTGTACCGGCCTGGCCGTTGTTGAAAGGATTATCTCCGGCAACATTGGCCGGGGCTGATGCTGGTGCGCCCAGTGGCTGCGTTTCGATATTATCCAGCGCGGTAGAGGCGATCTGCGGGCTCCAGACATTGTCATTGATAGAACCCCCGACATTGCGGGGCAGGGCCAGAACCTCGCCTGGGCGCGGTGCATAATTCGCTGACAGGCCGTTGTGTCGGGCCAGTTCTGCTGGGTCCAGATTGACCCGCTGCGCCATAGAGGCGACTGTGTCGCCGTTGCGGGCAACCATCACCTGATATGTGGAATACGTGATAACGCCGCGCGCATCCGGATCGGGTCTTGGCAGAACCTCCGCGCCGTTTTGAGGCCGATTTCCGCCAAACATGTCCCCGACCGTGCCGAAATCCATGCCGTTTTCGCATCCGGCCAAAGCCAATGCCGCGCCCAGCCAAAGGCTGACGCGCAAGGGTGTTCTTGCAATATTCGTCATATGTACCGCCCGTAACATTTGTATGCAGCCCTTTGTTAAGTCAGGGTTTTCTGCGTGCCTCTGATAAGGCTACTCCTCTGACATGCCCTCGATCAATGGCACAAATCGCACCGCACCAAGGTCATGGTAGTCATAGCCCTTATCTAGTTTTACCACTTTCACTAGGGTTTGCACAGCATCGGTTTGCCCTACCGGCAGAACCATGATGCCGCCCACCTTCAACTGCTCCAATAATGGGGAGGGGGGGTCTTCTGCGGCGGCTGTCACCAGGATACGATCAAATGGGGCCTGATCGGGCAAACCACGCGTACCATCCGCCGGAATGACGGTGACATTGGTATAGCCCAGCTGGTCCAGCCGCGCCTTGGCGGTGCGCGCCAAAGTCTTGTGCCGCTCGGTCGTATAAACCCGGCGGGCCAGATGCGACAGAATGGCCGCCTGATAGCCCGAGCCGGTACCGACCTCCAACACCGTGCAGCGCCGATCCATCTTCAAAGCCTGTGTCATCAGGCCGACCACTGATGGCTGGGAAATCGTCTGGCCGCATTCGATGGGCAGCGGCACGTCATCATGGGCGCGCTGCCTGAAGGTCTCGGTCAGGAAGGTATCGCGCGGCGTAATCTCCATGGCGCGCAAAACTTCAGTGTCGATGACACCATGCATGCGCAGGCTCATGACGAATTCCATGACCGATGGGTCAGCCATCGAACAGGTCCTTCAGCGGGTCCATCACCTCATGCGCTGTCAGGTCGGCGCGCAGCGGTGTGACGGTGGCATAGCCATTCATGGTAGAGTGTGCGTCTGACCCCGCTTCGGTCGCGGCATTCCCTTTGCCATGGCCCAGCCAAAGAAAGCGGCGACCATTGGGGGCGATATGCGGTTCGACCGAGAAACTGGGATCGGGGCGGTGGCCCTGAAAACTGGCGCGCACGCCCTTGAGCTGATCGCCGGGCAGGGGTGGGAAGTTGATGTTGTAAAAGACACCGTAGCGATTGTCACGCCAGGGGGCGCTTTCCAGAAGGCGGTGAATGATCTTTTCGCCATGGTGGCGCCCGACCTCGAACGGGTCCTCAAGACCGGCATTAGTCGGGGCAAAATACTGAGACATGGCAATCGCACGATACCCGTGCATCGCGGCCTCCATCGCGGCGCCGATGGTGCCGGAGTAAAGCGTATCCTCGGCCACATTATGCCCGCGATTGACGCCGGATAGCACAAGATCGGGCGGCGTGTCTTTCAGGATGTCACCGACACCAGCCAAGACGCAATCCGCGGGGGTGCCTTCAACTGCATAGCGCCGCGGTCCGAATTTCTCGATCCGCATCGGCCGGACATAGGAAATCGCATGGCTAACGCCGGACTGCTCAAAGGCCGGGGCGATCACCCAAACCTCGCCCTCCGGACCGGCCAGCGCGTTGGCCAAGGCCTCTGCCACAACAAGCCCGGGGGCGTTGATGCCATCATCATTTGTGACCAGAATTCGCATATCACTGCCCCCTTATTCGTGGCGGTTCTAAACCGACACGGCAGGGGCGTCCAGATGGGAGGTAAGCGTTTGCTTTGCTGAACTGCTGTATCAAAGCCCTTCTGACCTCTTTAAAGTACTTTCAGACATGGGAGTTCCGCTTGGCTCAGCCACCAAGGCATAAATTGCGGCAGCCTTGAGCCATTCCTGACAAGATATCCAGATCAATATGCTAAGGGCCCCACACCTCATTTCCACTCATTTCAAGATGCTGCGCTCACCGTTTTAGCATATCCGGCGACTTCGCTTGCCAGCCTTTCGTTGGCGGCGGCGCTCATAGGTCGCTTGATCAACACGCCCTGTTCCGAGAACGGGACCGACATTACAGCCTGATCGTATCCTTTAAAAAATGTCTGATACAACGCAGGGCTTGCCGTCGCAAATCCGTAATTGTCAAACACCACCACGCGGCCATCTACCAACTTGTGCAGAAGAAAGCGCAGGACATTTGGATGGTAGCCCAGATCATAGTGAATAAAGCAGAATTTTTCTTCACCGAATTCTGCGATACGCTTATTCATGTCTCCTTCAACAAATTGGAACTCCCCCTCTTTGGCCAGTCGTCTTTTGATCTCATCATCGCACATGATCGCTTCTTTGAACTGTGGCGACAGGGACTCAAACAAGTCGAAAAGCAGGAAATCTTTGGTGGCACCAAGGTGTTTTGCCGGCCGCATTAGCGCGACGGCGCTGCCGCCTTGTCAGACGCCGAACTCAGCCACATTGCCCTTAAGCGAAGCGCAGCTCTTCAACAGTTCGACAAGAAACATGATCTTGTCCTGAGACATCATGGAGTTCGGAACATCCTGCCAGTCACGGAACACGGCTCTTTGAAGCGCATCGTGCCTGTAGGGGTCAGCGAACCTTGTAGGTTGGTCACCGAATTTTTTGGGTGTCGCAATAATTCGGTCATCGTGCCGAAACTTTAGTTTGGCTGTATATTCAGAGAGGTAATCATATTTGCAGACCACCATGACATGGCTCTCAAACTCACCTGACGAGGCAACCACTTTAGTTCCGCGAAACTCGATCCCAAGAACCGCTGGGTCATCGTCAATAATCGCCTCAATCTTTTCCGGTAGAAGATTGACGATATGCTTGGAATAGTCGTTGAAACCAACCAGGCAGCATTTGCGGCGATTGACGCATATCTGGTATATCTCCATCAGCGTTTCTCTTGAAATGCCGGTCAAAAGTACCTGCCTAATGTATCTTATATGTTCTGGTTTCTCTGACAATTTGCTTTTCTCTATAAGACAAGCCAGGCTCAGAAAACCTTGGCCAAAAAGATAAATCCAAGGCCTCTATGACCTGCGGCCAAGCCAATCTCGCGGGATGCGTTGGTTTAGCTTGTTCTGCCACTGGCCATACGGTTTCGCAACCTAAAGTACAGCGTGTTCATTCCACGACATTACTCTGTTGAAGAATGGGCAAACTTGGATCGAGCCCCCTGCATCGGCTAAAGTTAGAGCCGATGGGGAGTATTTAGCCCAAAGCTCCATCCGCCCCAATCAGCGTCTTGCCGCGCATGTAGGGCACCAGCGCCTCTGGTATCTCAATCGACCCGTCTTCCTGTTGGTAATTCTCGACCACCGCGATCAGAGCGCGGCCGACGGCAAGGCCGGAGCCGTTGAGGGTGTGGACGAATTCAGGTTTTGCACCGGCTTCGGGGCGGAAGCGGGCGTTCATACGACGGGCCTGGAAATCGCCGGTGGTGGAGCAGGACGAAATCTCGCGATAGGTGTTTTGGCCGGGCAGCCACACCTCAATATCGTGGGTGCGGCGGGCGCCGAAGCCCATGTCGCCGGTACACAGTACCACGGTGCGATAGGGCAGGTTCAGGGCCTCAAGGATCCCTTCAGCGCATTTGGTCATCCGCTCCAGTTCTGCGTCGCTATCTTTGGGACGGGTGATGGAGACCATCTCGACCTTTTCGAACTGGTGCTGGCGCAGCATGCCGGTTGTGTCTTTGCCCGCGCTGCCTGCCTCGGACCGGAAGCATTGGGTATGCGCGGTCATACGGATCGGCAGGTCATCAGCGGCCAGAATTTCGCCTGCGACAGAATAGGTCAGCGGTACCTCGGATGTCGGGATCAGCCACCAGCCATTGGTGGTCTGATAGCTGTCATCGCCGAATTTTGGCAATTTATCCGTGCCCAGCATCGCCTCTTCCCGGACCAGCACCGGGGTCCAGACCTCTTTCAGGCCATTTTGCTCAGTATGGGTGTCCAGCATGAACTGCGCCAGAGCGCGGTGCAGGCGGGCCATCGCGCCCTTCAGCAGCACAAAGCGGGAGCCGCTGAGTTTGGCTGCAGTTTCAAAATCCATACCAGTGGATGCGGCGGCCACTTCGTAGTGTTCTTTCGGATCGAACTCGAAATTGCGCAGGCTGCCCCAACGGGCGATCTCGACATTATCGACCTCATCCACGCCATTTGGTACGGTGTCATAGGGCAGGTTGGGCAAGGTCAGCAGCACCTGGTCGAGTTGTTCCTGCTCAATCCGGGCCTTTTCCTGCAGTTCCGCCTCTTCGTCCTTTTTCGCTGCGACCAGAGCGCGCAGACGCTCAAACTCAGCCTCGTCACCGCGGGCTTTGGCGGCCCCTACCTCTTTGGAGACTTTGTTCCGCTCTGCCTGCGCGGCCTCAGCCGCCTGGATCGCCTCCCGCCGGCGGGCGTCAATGGCAAGGATATCCTCTGACCAGCCGTCTTCGCCCCGGCGGGCCATGGCGGCATCAAAGGCTTGAGGGTTTTCGCGGATCTGGCGAATATCGTGCATTGGTCGGTACGCTCCGGGCTGGTATTTCCCTGCCTATGCCACAAGAATCCTAACATAAAAAGTGGGCGGCGCAGAAAAGCGCCGATCAGGGCCTTTTCCTTTGGCCTGACAATCCTTACCTACCTTGCCATCCGCCGTGGCGCACACTAGGGTCCCGCGCAATTTCAAGAAGGCGGTGCGAGAGGAAAAGCGCAGATGTTTGTTACCCCGGCTTATGCACAGGCAGCAGGAGCAGCGGCCCCACAAGGGCCCAATATCCTGATCCTGATGATCCCGCTAATGTTCATCTGGTACTGGTTCCTGATCCGTCCTCAGCAAAAGAAGATGAAAGAGCATCAGGCCATGGTTGCGGCTCTGCGCCGCGGCGATCAGGTGATTACCCAAGGCGGCATTGTTGGCAAGGTCACGAAGGTGAAAGACGGAGAGCTTAGGGTGGAAATCGCCGAAGGTGTCGAAATCCGTGTCATTCAGGCGACCATCGCGCAGGTGTTAAACAAGACCGAACCGGCAGAGCCGGGCAAGTAACAGGCTACGAATGCAGAATTATCCCCTTTGGAAAAAGCTGGCTGTCGCGCTGATCTGCGTCGCTGGTGTTGTTTTTGCCATGCCGAATGCGTTCTATGCACCGGTAGAGCAGGCCAATGATGCGCGCGCCGCTCAGGAGGCGGGCGAGATACTGGATGCCGATCAGCAGGCTGCGCTTGAGGGGTGGCCCTCCTTCCTGCCATCGGGGCTGGTCAATCTGGGGCTGGATCTGCGCGGCGGTGTTTCGCTGTTGGTCGAGGTGCAGTTCAAGGATGTCTATAAAGAACGGACCGATGCGCTTTGGTCCGGGCTGCGCGATGCCCTGGCGGAGGACCGCGATGGCGTCGGCCGGTTCCGGCAGGAAGACAGCACGGAAGATGCAATTCGTGTTCGGCTGAACACGTCTGAGAATATGCCTCGCGCGCTGGAGATTGCACGTGGTTTGACACAGCCGGTGACGACACTGACCGGCGCCGGTGCGCGTGATTTTGATGTGGTCCAGGATGGGCCAGTCCTGGTGATGACCATGTCGGAGGCTGAAAAAGTCGCCACAAACGATCGCACCATGGCGCAAAGCCTTGAGATCATTCGCCGCCGTGTTGACGAAACCGGCACACGGGAGCCGACAATCCAGCGTCAGGGAACAGATCGCATTCTTATCCAGGTGCCGGGGCTTGGCTCGGCCGAAGAGTTGCTGGCCTTACTCGGCACAACCGCAAAACTGACCTTTCACCAGGTCACCGGGATCGCCTCCTCAGCAAATGAGAACCCAGGTGTGGGCAACATGATCTTGCCATCACTGGACCAGCCGGGGGTGTTTTATCGCTTGAACGCGCGCTCTGTTGTGACCGGGGAGCAGCTGGTCGATGCCCAGCCGAGTTTCGACGAACGGGGCCGGCCAGCGGTGTCCTTTCGGTTCAATGCAACGGGCGGGCGTTTGTTTGGCGCCTATACCGCGCAACATATCGGCGAACAATTTGCGATTGTGTTGGACGGGCAGGTCGTGTCAGCGCCGGAAATCATAGCGCATATTGCGGGCGGCTCGGGCATCATCACAGGGCGGTTTTCGACCGAGGAAACCACACGTCTTGCGATCCTGCTAAGGGCCGGGGCGTTGCCTGCAGAACTGAAGGTTATGGAACAGCGCACTGTTGGTCCGGAACTTGGGCAGGACAGCATTGATGCTGGGCGTATTGCTTGCGTCGTCGCCTTTGTCGCGGTGATGGTGTTTATGATGCTGAGCTATGGGGTGTTTGGCTTGTTCGCCAATATTGCACTGATCCTGAACGTTACCCTGATATTGGCGCTGTTGTCGGTCATCGGGGCCACGCTGACGCTGCCGGGGATTGCCGGGATTGTCCTGACCATCGGGATGGCGGTGGATGCCAATGTGCTTGTTTTTGAGCGTATCCGCGAAGAATTGCGCAGTGCGAAGCGCCCGGCGCGTGCGATACAACTGGGCTACGAAAAGGCGCTGTCGGCCATCATTGATGCTAACATTACCACGCTGATTGCGGCCACTATCCTGTTCGCCATGGGCTCAGGACCTGTCAAGGGCTTTGCCGTGACGCTGGGCCTTGGCATCGTTACCTCGGTCTTTACCGCGATCTATGTAACCCGCGCGATGGTTTCGACCTGGGTCGAGGCGCGCAACCCCAAAACGCTGGAGGTTTGAGATGCGGTTGAAACTGGTCAAAAGCGAAACCCATTTCGATTTCATCGGGCGGGCAAAACCCTTCATGATCCTGTCGGCGGTTCTGATCGTCGCCTCAATCGGGCTGTTCTTCGCAAAAGGTCTGAATTACGGCATCGATTTCCTTGGCGGGTCCATGATCACGGCCGCGACGCCAGAGGAACCGGATATGGTGGCCATTCGTGCAACACTGGCCGAAATTCAGAACGAGGATTTCTCGGTTTCGCGCATTTACGATCCCGCTGCGGAACTGACGGATTCGACGCCAAACCAATTCTCGATCCGCATCCAGGATCACGGCAGCGAGGACGCGCAGAATGACCTGATCGCAGAGGTCAAACAATCCCTTAGCGCGGCCTTTCCGGGGATCCAGTATCTGCAGACCGATAGTGTTGGGGCCAAAGTCTCGGGCGAGTTGGTGATGACCGGAATCCTTGCGGTTCTGGCGGCGATTGGCGCGGTTCTCTTCTATATCTGGTTGCGGTTTGAATGGCAGTTCTCTGTCGGGGCTGTGCTGGCTCTTGTGCATGATATCCTGCTGACAATCGGAATGTTCTCGCTGGTGCAGCTCGATTTCAATCTGTCGATCATCGCCGCCATCCTGACCATTGTCGGCTATTCGCTGAACGATACGGTTGTGGTGTTTGACCGGGTGCGGGAAAACCTGCGTAAATACAAGCAGCGTCCGCTGGCCGAGATTCTGAACCTGTCGATCAATGAAACGCTCAGCCGGACCTTGATGACCTCTATCACCACACTGATTGCGCTGATCTCGCTCTATGTGGTGGGCGGCGACGTTATCCGCAACTTCACCTTTGCGATGATTTGGGGGATTTTGGTGGGGACCTATTCCTCGGTCTTTATTGCCTCGCCGATCCTCAACCATTTCGGGGTAAAGCGGGACTGGACCAAGCAGGATGGTGCGGCAGGAACGCAATTTGCTGACATTGACGCATAAGGTTTAAGCGATGTGCCCGGCGCCCGATTATCAGCCGCCGGGGCGCGACACCGCGCGGCGACATGGGCGCAACGCGCGGTTTCGCCGGAACTACAGCCGCCTGGACCGCTTTGTCGGGATGCTGGAGCGGGTAGGGCGGTCTTTGTGGATTGCGCTGATCGTGGTGGGTGTCGCATTGGGCAGTGCGGCGGTCTTCATCATGGTGAACAAACCCGACGACAAAGAGGCGCTGGCGCTGGTTGCCGCGCTTGAGGATGGCGCGGTGCCTGTGGCGCGCTACGCCCTGGATAACTGGACGCATGTCTGTCTGGGGGAAACCGGGATTGATGGGCGGGACCTGCTGCGGGATATTGCGGGGCTGGAGGTTCAGGCCTGCTCGGGCTGGAACCAGAGTTTTCTGTTCTATGACAGCTATGCGGCCCTGGCGTTTGGCTCTGCCACGGCCTGTCATATCATCCCGGTGAATGCAGAACTGTTTGTGCCAGCCCCGGAAGGTGAGGCGCGGTGTGTCAAACGCAGTGGCCTGATGATGCTGGAATTTGACGGGCAGGGGGCTACACGCCGTCTGACTGTAAGACGGAGGTGATATTGAAATTCTCTGAGGTCAATTATACCGGTAGCCAGCCTGTGGACGCCTACGGTCCCGGCTTTTTCCGCCTTGGTGAAACCCAATTTGACGGGCCGCTGCTGCTCTTGCCGAATGGGCTGCAATGCTGGTCCGGCCTGTCGGACCTGACCGCTATTCTAGAGCACGCGGCCGAGGTTGATGTCGTGTTCTTTGGTATGGGCGATGATATCGCCGCAATGCCGCAAGATGCGGCCGCCGCGTTAACCGCCGCGAATATCGCATTTGAAGTCATGGCCACACCGCCAGCTTGCCGCAGCTATAACATGCTGCTGGCCGAGGGCCGCAGGGTCGGTCTGGCTGCGTTTCCCGTGCAAGAACTATAGTTTGGCAGTTCGGCCCTCATAGATCATCTGCTCTGACGTTTCGAAAATACCATGACCGCATCTTGATTGTTGGCTGCAGGCGTTCTTCACACTCGGCCAAATATAGGATTCCTTAAAGTCACATCTCATGCAGATAACGTGGTCATGATGAAAGACGGACTGGTTTTGGTGTACGACTGTGAAGATGTTGTAACGCAAAAACCTGATCAGCCCCACCCAAGTGGTCCAGTTTGAATGTTAGTGCATGATTGGCCTAGGTTCCATCGGAACGATGGCCTCCGGGGCCGGTGGGCGGTAGCCCAGAGCACTGTGTGGTCGTTTGGTATTGTAGTGTTACCGACTATCCAAACCTCTGGGGCTACGCGCGCGATATCCACGGCTGGTGCGGCGTCGCGGCCACGCTGAACGAACCCGCGATCCGGGCCGCGTATTATGGTGAAGACCGGGAAATTAATCCGCACGGCGTCGTCGCAACCGCGCCGGAGACGGATTGGGAAGCTCAACACCGGCGTGATGCATTTGGCCCGGCGATGGTCACTTTGCGAGACGGCACGCATGTGGAGGTCGACCCCGCCGTGCTGTCGCTTTCGCAGGCCAAAATTGCATGAGCGCGTCCGTCGTCGCCATCCTCTTCGCCGCGGCGATCACGCCGGGGCCGAACAACATTGTGGTGATGGATGCCGCGGCCCGGTCCCGCCTCGCGGCCGCCGCCGCACCGATTGCGGGTATCGTTCTTGGCACGCTGACCCTCGTTCTCGCGGTTCGATTCGGAGTCGACGCGGTTCTGGATCGGTGGGTTCATGGGCGGCTCGCCATGCGGTTCTTGGGAGCATCGCTGATCGCATATCTCGCAGTTAGAATTGTGGCCGGTGGCTGGCATTACGCAGAGGAGGCGACGGGGTCATCGCGCTCCAAGGCCAGCCTATTTACGGCGATGCTGGCTTTCCAGCTTCTCAACCCGAAGACGTGGGTGCTCGCTCTCACGGTCGGCAGCGTGCACGCAGGTGTTGAAGACGCGTCCATTTCAGGCCTCATCACAGCCGTTTTGATCGTGCCGAGCCTCTGCCTGCTCCTCTGGGCAATGGCAGGCCGTGTCCTACAGCCCTTCATGGCCCACACCGCGTTCCGCCGCATATTCGTGTCTGTCATGGGAGTAGTTCTGGCAACATTCGCAGTAAGTCTGGCGTTGGATGTCATTTAGAGGTGCACCTTCGCGCAACGGCCTGACGAAATGGTGCCACAGTCGCATCTGACGTGTTTGTATGGTTCCGAACGTCAGCCGATCCGCGTATAGATTTAAATAGAACACATCCCGGCAGTCACAGCATGATCCCACGAAGCCGCCATTCGCACGCGATGCAGCATCGTTCAAAGAGGGCTCATGGACGAAGCCGCTCGCGCGGCACTGGCGCTTGTGGCAGCTGTTGATTTCCACCTGATAGACCTGCGGGTTTTGCGATTTGGCTGACCTGTCTGACGATTGGGGCTTTCTCAGT
>NZ_JBTLNE010000022.1:0-57983 GCF_054457435.1 Halovulum sp. GXIMD14793
CGGCAGGACAGGGACATAGACGCAATCCGCCCCGGCGGTTTCGAAGGCCTGAATGCGGGCGGTCGCCTCGGCTTCGTCATAGGCGCCATGCATCACGCCATCGGCGCGGGCGACCAGCACGAAATCCCGGGGCAGGGCGCGCGCAGCGGCAGCGGCGGCGCGAATACGCTCTATCGCGAAATCCCGGTCATAGGGTGTCGCATCTGGATAGCACATATCCTCGATTGAGCATCCGGCCAGCCCGGCCTCAGCCGCCAATCGGATGGTTTCGGCAACGATCTCTGGCGCATCGCCATAACCGTTTTCCAGATCGCCCGAGACGGGCAGGGGCGTTGCGGCCACCAACGCCTGAGCATGGGCCATCGCATCATCGCGGCTGACCTGCCCCAGATCGGCGGTCCCGATGGTAAAGGCGTGACCGGCAGATGTGGTGCCAATGGTAAAGGCGTGACCGGCAGATGTGGTGCCAATGGCTTGCGCCCCAAGGGCGGCCAGGACGCGGGCAGAACCAGCATCCCAGGCATTGGCTAGAATGAAAGGATCACCCGGTTTGTGCAGAGCACGAAAGGCGGGGCCGGGGTCGTGGGTCATGATCAGTCTCCGTTTGTTGATGCCGTTCGATTAGACCGAGCGGTGCAGACACGGCGACCCGTTTCCTGCTACCCGTCGATTTCGGCCTGCAGTTTTTTCGGCAACCCGGCCTTGATGGTCCGATAGCTGACATCAAGGCGATGCGTCAGATCCTCTACCGGCGTGGCATACTCTACCGCCACCCAGCCGCCGCGCGGCAGATGGGGGGCTTTGGTTGCGGCCCCAACCTCGATCAGCATCTCTGCCGTTTCAACACTGTCGCATTTGACCGAAACCCGCCCGGCCTCTGGCGCGGAAATGGCAAAGACCTTTCCGCCGACCTTCCAGACGTGGCATCCCTCCCATTGCACTACCATTGTGGTGCCGGGCAGTGCGGCGCAGTGTTTGTCGACCATATCGCTGCTCATAAGCGGCAGCCTGCAGCAGACCCGCGACAATCGCAACTTGCTTTTGTGTCGGCACCAGGTCATAAATGACCTCATGAAGACACGCATAATCTGCATTCGGATTTGTATTACCCGCTGACATAGTGTCCGTGGCGTCTCTTCATGTTTCCAAAACGATACTGGGATGGTAGGCCGCCGCGGGCGACGTTCGCGTAACAGGAGCCTTTGGCCATGACCGAGATCAGACTGACCAACACCGCCACCAAACGGAAAGAGGTATTTACCCCCCTCGATCCGTCAAACGTGCGGATGTATGTCTGCGGCCCTACCGTCTATGATCGCGCCCATCTGGGCAATGCCCGCCCGGTTCTGGTGTTTGACGTGCTGTTTCGGCTGTTGCGCCATGTCTATGGCGAAAGCGCTGTGACCTACGTGCGCAACTTCACCGACGTGGACGACAAGATCAACGCGCGTGCTGCCGAGACGGGACGTCCGATCCGCGACATTACGGATGAGACCATCGACTGGTATCACGCGGATATGGATGCGCTAGGGGCAATGCGCCCGACGAAGGAACCGCGGGCGACAGACTATATCACCCATATGGTCGAAATGATTGGCGAGCTGGTCGATAAGGGCGTCGCCTATGCGGCTGAGGGCCATGTGCTGTTCGCCGTCGATCAGTACGAGCAATACGGCCAGCTCTCACGCCGTTCGCTGGATGACATGATCGCCGGAGCCCGGGTCGAGATCGCACCCTACAAGCGCAACCCGATGGATTTCGTTCTGTGGAAACCGTCGGGGGAAGACGTGCCCGGCTGGCCCAGCCCCTGGGGCCGGGGCCGGCCCGGCTGGCATATCGAATGCTCGGCCATGGCGCGCGATATCCTGGGGGAACGCTTCGACATCCACGGCGGCGGCGTCGATCTGGTCTTTCCGCACCATGAGAATGAAATCGCACAAAGCAAATGCCTGTGCGGCGAGGAGTCCTTTGCCCAAGTCTGGATGCATAACGAGATGCTGCAGGTCGAGGGCAAGAAGATGTCCAAGTCGCTGGGCAATTTCTTCACCGTGCGTGATCTGCTGGATCAGGGCGTGCCGGGCGAGGTGATCCGCTTTGTGATGCTGTCGACGCATTACAGGAAGCCGATGGATTGGACGGAAGAGAAGCGACGCGAGGCTGAAAACACGCTTAGACGATGGAGGCACATCACTGCTGGTTTGGAAGCTTCCGAACCTCATCCGGATGTCGTTGCCGCATTGAGTGACGACCTTAATGTCGCAGAAGCTATAAGAGTTCTTCATTGGCTTGCCAACGATCCAAGTTGGGATCGCTCAATGCTATCTTCTTTACTTTCGAGCGCTCAGTTATTGGGGCTCTTGGAGGAAGAGGGAGGGGCTTGGCTTGCAACAAGGCGTGTTGGTCGAGGGGTTGATACTATTATTCAATCTCTAATGTCTGCTCGCTGGCAGTATCGCCAGGTGAAGATGTGGGCCGAAGCCGATGATATCAGAAACAAACTAACTGAAGCAGGTGTGTTGATCTCTGAAAGTAAAGACGGAAGCTATACGTATGACTTCTCAGAAGATTTTGACCCCGCTAAACTTGAGGCCTTCAAATGACCTGTTTAAGCGTAACAGAGATGAGGGCCGCGACCGACCTGGGGCGCGCTTTGGATCGGTTGAATGGGTTGGAGTGTTTCTCAAGTTGCAAGCATCAGTTCAACTTGAAACGTCGCACACGCGCCCTCCGGGGGGAGGTCGGGCGCGGCCCGGCCCAAGGGCCGGGCGGTGCGGTTGGTTGGTGTGTCACTTTTAGTTCGGAGGCCCGCCATGCAGCGTGAACGCCTTTACCTCTTCGACACCACGTTGCGCGATGGGCAGCAGACCCAAGGCGTCGATTTCTCGCTTGAGGATAAGCTCAAGATCGTCGCGGCCCTCGATAAGCTGGGCCTAGACTATATCGAAGGCGGCTGGCCGGGCGCTAATCCGACTGACAGCGATTTCTTCGACGCCGCCCCCCAGACCAAAGCCACCTTTACCGCCTTTGGCATGACCAAACGCGCCGGACGCTCTGCCGCGAATGACGAGGTGCTGGCCCCGGTGCTGAACGCAGGCACAAAAGCCGTCTGTCTGGTCGGCAAATCCCACGATTTCCATGTCGAAACCGCGCTTGGCATCAGCCTGGAAGAGAACCTCGACAATATCCGCGAAAGTTTTGCCCATATCACCGAGCGCGGGCAGGAAGCGCTCTATGATGCCGAGCATTTCTTTGACGGTTGGAAGGCAAATCCAGACTACGCCATTGCCTGCTGCAAAGCGGCCTATGACGCGGGCGTGCGCTGGATTGTCCTGTGCGACACCAACGGCGGCGCACTGCCGCATGAGGTGCGTGCAGGCGTCAAGGCGGTGATCGCGGCGGGCATCCCCGGCAGTCATGTCGGCATCCATACCCATGACGACACCGGCAATGCTGTGGCCAATTCGCTGGTGGCCGTCGCCGCAGGCGCGCGGCAGATCCAGGGCACACTCAACGGCCTTGGCGAACGCTGCGGTAATGCCAACCTGACCACGCTGATCCCGACCCTGCTGCTAAAGGAACCCTATGCCAGCCAGTTCGAGATCGGCGTAACGGCAGAGGGCCTGACCTCCCTGACCCATGTCAGCCGTATGCTGGACGATATCCTGAACCGCGTGCCAAACGCCCATGCGCCTTATGTGGGTGCCTCGGCCTTTACCCATAAGGCGGGGCTGCATGCCTCGGCCATTCTGAAAGACCCCAGCACCTACGAGCATGTGCCGCCTGAAACGGTCGGCAACAGCCGCTTTATCCCGATGTCCAATCAGGCCGGGCAGTCGAACCTGCGCGAACGGCTGGGGCAGGCGGGGCTGACGGTTGAAAAGGGCGATCCGCGCCTTGCTGCGATCCTCGATGATATCAAGGCGCGTGAGGATCGGGGCTATGCCTATGACAGTGCTGCGGCCAGCTTTGAGTTGCTGGCGCGGGGGCATCTCGGCCAGTTGCCGCGGTTTTTTGATGTCAGTCGCTATCGGGTAACGGTGGAACGCCGCCAGACCCGACCAGGGGAATTCGTCACCGTGTCCGAGGCGGTGGTTGTTGTTCGGATCGGCGAAGACCGCATTCTGTCTGTGTCAGAAAGCGTTGATGCGGCGGGCAATGACCAAGGGCCAGTCAACGCCCTGTCGCGGGCGCTGGCCAAGGACCTTGGTCCCTATCAGGCCTGCATCGCGGATATGCATCTGGTCGATTTCCGCGTCCGCATCACCAATGGTGGGACCGAGGCGGTGACCCGTGTGCTGATCGACAGCGAAGACGGGCAGGGCCGCCGCTGGACCACCGTTGGCGTCTCGGCCAACATCGTTGATGCCTCGTTCCAGGCGCTGATCGACGCCATTAACTGGAAACTGATCCGCGACAAGGCAGACCCGGCATGAGCGATTGGCGCGCCGCTTTTTTCACGCTGCATCAGGACCTGCCGCGCGAGGGGCCGGGGGATCGCGCCACGCTGGACTGGGCGTTGGATCTGGCTGGGGTCGACAATAATGCCCGCATATTGGATGCCGGTTGCGGACCCGGGGCGGATTTATCTGGCCTGCTGGATCGCGCCCCGCAGGGGCAGGTGACGGCGATTGACCGGCAAGACGGTTTTATCGCAGCGGTTCGGGCAAATTTTGGCGACGATCCGCGCGTGATTGCGCAGGTCGGGGACATGACCGAGGCGGGCGGACCGTATGATCTGATCTGGTGTTCCTCGGCCATCTATGCGGTGGGCGTCACCGAGGGGTTGTCCGCTTGGCGCGATGCGCTTGCGCAGGGCGGCAAGGTAGCGTTCAGCGAAGCGGTTTGGTTTACTGACAGCCCCGATGAGGAACCCGCTGCGTTCTGGAATGCGGAATATCCGGCGATGACCGGGATGGATGGCGTGGCTGACAAGGTTGCGGCCGCCGGCTATCGCCTGCTGGGCCAGCGTCAACTGCCCGATGCGGCGTGGGAGGCATATTATACGCCGCAGGAAACGCGGGCAAACGCCCTGCGGGCCGGGGCTGATGACGCGATGGTTCAGGTACTGGATGAGGCGGATGCCGAGATCAGCCTCTGGCGGCGCTACCGCGATCAGTTCGGTTACGCAGCCTTTGTGGTGGCCTCGGCGTGAGCATCGATGCCTGCGCCGAACTGGTGGCCAAGGGTGACCCGGACCGATTTGCCGCGACCATGACGGCACCGCCTGTTTTACGGGCAAAGCTGCTGCCGCTTTATGCCTTCAATCTGGAGGTCGCTCGCGCCCCTTGGGTCACGCAGGAACCGATGATTGCCGAGATGCGCCTGCAATGGTGGGCCGATGCGGTGGAAGAGATATTTACCGACGCAACGGTGCGGCGGCACGAGGTGGTTACACCTTTGGCCGAGGTGATTGCCGCCGCGCAGCTTCCTCGTGCGCCGTTTGACGCATTAATTGAGGCCAGACGGCGGCATGATGCGCAGGGCCAGGCCTTTGCCGATGATGCGGGGGTGCTGGACTATCTTGATGCAACCTCAGGCGGGCTGATGGCTTTGGCCGTGGCCGCTGCGGGTGCGGATGATGGCGTGCAAGGGTGCGCGCGACTGTTTGGGCTTGGCAGTGGGGCGGCGAATATGCTGGCCGCAATGCCGGTGCTGTTGGCCGAAGGGCGATATGAGTTTCATGCCGCACCTGAAGCCATCGCAGAGCTTCTCGTCCATCATGGCCGCAAAGCCTTGTACGCTGCCCGGAAAGATGACGCGCAAGTACCGCGCGATTTTGCGCCTGTGATGCTGTCCGGGTGGCAGGCTGACTATGTGCTGAAACGCGCCCGCGATTTTGAGGCCGTCAAAAAGGGCCAGCTGCTGCCGTCAGAGTTCCGCCGCCGTGCCAGCCTGAACTGGCGCGCACTTACCGGGCGCTGGTAGGCGCACGCAGACCGCGCAGTAAAACGATCTCATCCTCGCGTTCATCGCGCTGCCGCAAGGCGCGGTGCAGACGCTTGCGCAGGTAGCTGTCAAGGAAAGGCTCGGCGATACCGGGCGAGATATCTTTCAGCCGCAGAAAGGTCGCCAGCGCATAAGCACGGGTGTCTGAGGTCAGGTATCCTTTCCAGCCGACATCACGCGCGCCTTGCATATCAATCACGCCCATACCAGCATAGATCACCGTCAGGTCGGTCAGCAGCTCATGTTCTTCCTCGCCGCCCGGGGCCGTTTCCACATGCGGGGCCAGAATGTAATGCGCCAGTTCATGCGCCAGCGTGCCCATGAACGCGCAGGGCTTGGCCATCAAGCGCGGGTCATAGGTGATGGTCGTTTTGCCGCCATCGCCCTGATAGAATGTGCCTGCAATGTCGGTAAGGGACAGCGTGTCCATACCGAATTCCTGCGCTACTGTCGCGCGCGGCACCAGATCGACGGGCCAGTGGTCGATGCCCATATGCGCGCGCACTTCGTTAAAGATTGATTGGGCTGTGCCCTCATCCCGGCCTTGACCGGTCTTGAAAAAGCTGCGTGTTGGCAGGATCAGCCGGGTGTTCTCAAAAAACTCACGTGGGCCGAGCGTTGTGATCAGCCATTCGAACCGATCAATGACCCAGTCGGCCATCGCGTCCGATACAAGGTTGCGCCGCGCCCAGATCATGCCGGGCTGCGCTTGTGACGGACCACGTACCACCCCAGGGCACCGGCGGCCAATGCAAGGAACGGAACCATGGCGTAGTTTACCGCGCTCCATCCGGTCTGGGCCGAACCGCCGGAACAGTTCATCAGAAAACCAGAGGAGAGAGAGGCAATCGTGACCATGCCAAAGACAAAGAAATCATTCATTCCCTGAACCCGCCCACGTTCCTCGGGCGCATGGGCGGTGGCCAGCATGGCGGTGCCGCCGATAAAGCCGAAATTCCAGCCTATGCCCAGAAGGACAAGGGCAATAAAGAACTGCTCCAGCTGCACGCCGGACAGCGCGACCAGACCCGCGCCGACCAGGATGAACAGACCAATGGCAATGATTTTTTCCACACCGAAGCGCGCGATCAGATGGCCGGTGAAAAACGAAGGAAAGAACATCGCGATGACATGCGCCGATACAATATCAGCGGCATTGTCCGTCGAATATCCGCAGCCGACCACCGCCAAAGGGGTGGATGTCATCACCAGGTTCATTAGCGCATAGGACACCATTGCACAGATCATCGCCACGACGATTTGGGGGTCTTTCAGCAACTGAGCATAGCTGCGGCCCTTGGGGGCATCCGCTGCCGGTGGTTTGGGCTTGGGGATATCCAGCAGGAAAAACACTAGCGCGCCCACGAGGTTCAGCATCATCGCGGCCAGATAGCCGCCTGCAAACGGAATCGGGTCTGTCATTCCATCGGTTGCCTTGACCAACTGCGGCCCGATTAGTGCTGCAGCAAGCCCACCCGCCATGACATAGGAAATCGCTTTGGCGCGAAACGCCTCGCCAGCGGTGTCAGTGGCGGCAAAGCGATAGAAGCCATGCGCCGACATATAGATCCCGGTAAAAAGTGAGCCGATCAGAAACAGCGTGAACGAATCCCAGTAAAGCCCTGCCGCCGACAATCCGGCACCAATCGCCCCACCAATCGCTCCGATGAAGAAACCCAATTGCCGCCCGTGTTTCTGCATCACGTTGGAAATCACCGGTGCGGTTAGCATTGAGCCCAGCACGATCAGTGAGATGGGTAGCGTCGCAAAACAGGGGTTTGAGGCAAGATATTCACCGGACAATCCGCCCAAAGTGAAGGATATCGGCATCTGCGCGCCCAGCACCGCCTGAGCGATGACGAGTATGGTGACATTGCGCACGGCCTGTGGGGTAGCAGTCTCAGTCATTCCATCGCTTCTAAACGCCACTCCGGTTTTGTCCAGTCACGTTGCGTGTCAGGTTTGGATGTGCATGCTGGCCGCAAGGGAAGGGATACGATGCCGGAACGTCTGCTGACATCAGAAAAGGATATGGCGGAAGGGCTGGCCTGGCTGGCCGGGTCTTGTCCGAACCTCGCCCGTGCGGTTCAGGCCGTGGGTGAGGTGCCGATGCGCCAGCGTGAGGCTGGCTTTGGGGCTGTGTTGCAGATGATCGTATCACAGCAAGTCTCGGTCGCATCGGCCCGCGCCATCTGGTCCCGGCTTGAGGAGGCCGGTTTGGTCAAAGCGGACAAGGTGGTCGGTTGCACGGATGAGGACATGCGGGCCTGCGGCATGTCGCGCCAAAAGATGCGCTATGCCCGTGCTTTGGCAGACAGCGGCATCGATTTTGCTGCGCTGGGTGACTTGCCCACCGATCAGGTGATTGCACAATTGACCAAGGTTACCGGTATCGGCGTCTGGACTGCGAAAATCTATGCGATGTTTTCACTGCGCCGGGCGGATGTGTTCCCCTCGGGCGATCTGGCCTTGCAGGAGGCCGCGCGCCTGATCTTTGACATGGACAGCCGCCCCACCGATAAAGCCCTGCGCAAGCAGGCCGAAGCCTGGAGCCCCTGGCGCACGGTTGCAGCCAAGCTATTCTGGAAATACTACCATATCGCCAAGCAGCGCGAAGGAATAGGAGTAGGCACATGACACTGACCGGCCCCCGCCGCGCCCCGACCTCGGGGACAGCAAAGACCATGGTGATCTTGCTGCATGGCTATGGCGCGGATGGCAATGACCTGATCGGTCTGGCTGACCCGCTGGCCCCGCATATGCCAGACACAGTTTTCCTTGCGCCCAATGCGCCGGAGCGTTGCATCAACAATCCCATGGGGTATCAGTGGTTTCCGATCCCCTGGCTGGACGGCTCAACCGAGGAACAGGCGATGCAGGGCATGGCTGCCTCGATCGATTTGCTGAACGCCTATCTGGATACGGCAGCGCAAGAGGAAGGCGTTGCTGCAGATCAGACCGTGCTGATCGGGTTTTCGCAAGGCACCATGATGTCTCTGCATGTCGGGCTGCGCCGGGCACAGGCGTTCGCCGGGATCATCGGCTTTTCCGGGCGTCTGCTGGCACCCGAGCGTTTGTCGGAAATCACTGTGAAACCGCCCGTTCTGCTGATCCATGGTGATCAGGACGAGATGGTGCCGCCCTCCTCCATGCCCGATGCGGCGGATGCACTGACCGGTGCCGGGCTTGAGGTCATGACCCATGTGTCCAAGGGCACCGGGCACGGGATTGCGCCGGACGGATTGCAGATGGCCTTTGCTGCGCTGTCGGAGTGGCTACCGAAGTCTTGCGTATAGACTGGCAAGGCCGTGCGATTTCGGGATTACCCACCTCCTGTGGATAATTTCCGGGCAAACCCGCCAAAGGCGTCACGAAACTGTCAGCAATGCCGCCTATCTTGCGGACACAGACGCAAAACATAACATCATCTTGAGGGTTGAACCTTGCCCGAAGCGATATATAGTCGACGCTAAACAAGGGACGGGCTCGTCCCGTCCGCCGCGCCGCTTCGTGGGGCAGAGCAGGACAGGAAAAAGAGTCAAAAAATGGAAGTCGCTTATTCCCCCAGTTTCATCCGGCAACCCGCCGGGGCACGTGACCGGCCTGCGCTGGTGCTGAACGCGGACTATCGCCCGCTGTCTTACCTGCCACTGTCTCTGTGGCCGTGGCAGGAAGCGGTGAAGGCCGCTTATCTGGACCGGGTCACCGTGATCTCGGAATATGATGAGGTTGTGCGCTCCCCCACCACGGAAATCCGTATTCCGTCGGTTGTGGTACTGCATGACTATGTCAAACCGGCCAAGATGGCGGCGTTTACCCGCTTTAACCTGTTTTTGCGGGACGAATTCCGCTGCCAGTATTGCGGTGCGACCGGCGAGATGACCTTTGACCACGTCATTCCCCGGGCGCGCGGCGGGCGGACGACATGGGAAAACGTCGTCGCTGCCTGCGGGCCGTGCAACCTGAAGAAGGGGTCCAAGACCCTGAAACAGGCTGGCATGAACCTGCGCAAACCGGCCTGTCGTCCAACACCAGAGCAGTTGCAGAACACCGGCCGGAAATTCCCGCCAAACCATCTGCATGAAAGCTGGATGGATTTTCTGTACTGGGATGCAGAACTGGACGCATAAGCGAAACGCAATCGAAGCGCCGCGCCATTGGCCAAAGGTCAGGGCACGGCGTTTTGTTTGAGGGTAGGACATCTTGCCACGCTGATGGTGCTTGAGCGGCGGCTTGCCATCAGATTAGTTTCTTTCTGAATGCAGCCCCGCAGATGGCAGCCAAGAAGGAAGAAAAAATGAACAGACGCCATATGCTGGCGCTTGTGGCCATGGTCACTTTGGCAACGGGTCCGATGGTCAAGGCAGGCAATGACTTTATCGTTGTGCAGTCCACGACCTCTACCCAGAACTCTGGTCTTTTTGACCATATCTTGCCGATATTCGAGGCGAAGACCGGTGTTGAGGTCCGCGTCGTTGCGGTCGGCACCGGACAGGCAATCCGCAACGCCGCCAATGGTGACGGCGATGTGTTGTTCGTCCATGCCAAACCAGCAGAAGAGAAATCCGTCGCCGATGGCGATGGGGTGGCTCGGTTTGACGTGATGTATAATGACTTCGTGATTGTCGGACCTGCCGCCGACCCTGCGGGGGTCGCCGGTATGGCGGACGTGACGGCTGCGCTGACCCAAATCGCGGCGGCAGCGGCACCCTTTGCTTCGCGCGGGGATGACAGCGGCACCCACAAGGCTGAGTTGCGGCTTTGGGCACAGACGGATGTGGATGTCGCGGCGGCCAGTGGCGGATGGTATCGCGAAACCGGCTCTGGCATGGGGGCGACATTGAACACCGGCACGGCGATGGGGGCCTATGTTCTGACCGACCGGGCGACATGGATCAACTTTGGCAATAAAGGTGATTATGAGGTTCTGGTTCAGGGCGATGCACGGTTGTTCAATCAATATGGGATCATCCTTGTGAACCCGGACAAGCACCCAACCGTTAAGGCGGAATTGGGCCAGCGTTTTGTCGATTGGATCCTGTCCGACGAAGGGCAGGCCGCAATTGCCAGCTACAAGGTTGATGATCAGCAGTTGTTTTTCCCGAATGCGGAGCGTTGATCTGAGCGTGTGAGCAACTTTTCGACCTGCGCGACCAAATCAGGGCACGCAGGTCGCATTCAAAAATGGTGTCGTCAGCCCGCCAGCAGCGATGGCAGCCAAAGCACGATCCCGGGGAACGCGATCAGCACCGCGACGGTGGCCACATCAGCGATGAAGAAGGGGGAGGCCCCCCGGAATACATCCTGCACACTGATCGGCTGACCTGTATCGCGGGCAACACCAGCCACGACGAAACAGTTCAGGCCAATCGGCGGTGTGATCAGGCACAGCTCGGCCATTTTCACCACGATGATCCCGAACCATACAGCGCATTGATCCCCGGACATGCCAAGGGCGCTGGCTTCTGCTGTGACATCTGGCCCGCCGTTTAGGGCAATTACCGCAGGGAAAGTCACCGGCAGGGTCAGGATCAACATGCCGATGGCATCCATGAACATACCTAAGATGACATAGGCGCCAAGGATGATCATCAGGGTCAGCATCGGCGGCTGTTCCAGGCCCGCGATAAAGGCAGCAAAATTGTTCGGCAGATCGGCAAAGCCGAGATAACGCACAAAGATCAGCACGCCCCAGATCATGGTAAAGATCATCGCTGTCAGTTTGGCGCTTTCGATCAAGGCACCGGATAGCGCTTTCCAGCGCATGCCATGCCACAGCGCCATGATCAGCACGACAAAGGCCCCCAAAGCCCCGGCCTCGGTCGGGGTGCCCCAGCCGCCATAGATGCAATAGATGATGACCAACACGACAAAGGCGATGGGCGCGGCCCCCGGCAAGGTCTCGAACCGCTCGCGCCAGGTAAAGCCGTTGATCGGCGGGCCAAGATCCTTGCGCCAGCAGGCCAGCAGCACGATCAGCCCGCCATAGATCAGTGCAGACACCGCGCCGGGCAGAAACCCGGCCAGCAGCAATTGGCCGACCGAGCTTTCGGTGATGATCGCATAGATCACCAGAATGGCCGAAGGCGGGATCAGCGAGGCCAGCGTACCGCCCGCCGCAACCACACCTGCGGCAAAGCGTTTGTCATAGCCCAGCTTCAACATCTCCGGGATGGCGATGCGGGAAAACACGGCTGAGGTCGCAACAGATGCGCCCGAAACGGCGGCAAAGCCAGCAGTCGCAAACACCGTAGCCACGCCCATGCCGCCGGGCAGCCAGCCTAGCCAGCGTTTGGCGGCCTCGAACAGGGCTTTGGTTAATCCTGCGTAATAGGCGAGATAGCCGATCAGGATAAACACCGGGATCAGGCCCAGCACATGGCTGGCGGTTTTGGAATGCGGCACCTGACCGATCAGTCTGAGGGTTACAAGAAACGCCTTGTCGGCGGTCATGCCCTTATCCAGATAGAACAGAAAGAGCCCGACAAAACCGATCAGTGCTGTGGCGAAGGCCACCCGCACGCCGATCAGCACCAGCACAATCAGAACGCCCGAAAGGGCAATTGAGGTCTCAAAAGTCGTCATCAATCGGCCCCTGAAACCGTATCAGCCTCGTTCGAGGCTTGCGTTGCGGCGTCTTCGATCAGGGGCACGGCGACAGGTTCTTCGCCGCCTTCAGCAACGGCACGCCCATAGCCCCAGACCTGGACCGCCAGACGCGCGGACAAAAAGCCCAGCATCACTGGCACAACCATCTTTACCGGCCATGTCGGGATCTGAAGGTCATCAGTGGAATCGCCCTGAACCAGCGCCCGGTAGGCATGATCGAAGGACCCATAGATCAGCGCAAAAGCCAGCCCCAGCATCAGGACCACACCCAGAAGCTCTGCGATCCACAGGAACCGGCCCCGCAGCTTGCCAACCACAATGTCCATACGGATATGCCCGCCCAGCCGCTGGCACCAGGCAATACCCAGAAACGCCATCAGCGGCACCAGTTGCTGCATGATTGCGACATAGCCGGGGACCGGCAGATTGAACAACTTGCGGCCAAGGATGTTGGCCACAGAGATCAGCATCGCGACAAGAATGGACACCCCGCCCAGCAGCGTCAGCAAACGTTCTACATGGTCGAGGGCACGGTCGGCACGGGACAGCAAACTGCTGTCCTGACGGATATTGGAAACACCAGCCATGGGAATGGCCCCCGAAGGGGCCCTGTCCTATTACTTCATTTCGGCCAGTTTGCCGGTGACGAAGTCAAAAAGCTCCTGCCCGGGCAGGCCCTTTTCTTCCATCCCGGCGATCCACTCGGCCTGCACCTCACCGGCCGTGCCCTTGATGCCTGCGATCACCTCATCTGGCAGGGATACAACCTCGATCTCCTGCTCGGGCAGTACAACATCCCATTTTTCATATGTGGCGTCATAGGCGTCATAATAAGCCTGCATCGCCTCAGGGATAGAGGACATTAGCGCTTCGCGATGCGCATCGCTCAGCCCGGCCAGCGCATCATTGTTGACCACAACAGGGCAGTTGACCGAGCCTGGGTTCAGGTTGTCGGTCCACCAGTCGGCAATTTCGATGGTGCGGAACGCTAGATGCGCGTGGGGGGCGAAGGCAACGGCCTCAACCACGCCGGTTTCAAGCGCAGTGTATGCTTCGGACGAGGTAACAGAGGTCGGTACTGCGCCGATCTTCTTCATCGCCTCGCCAATCCCACCGGTTGCCCGCACGCGCAGGCCCTGGAAATCCTCAAGAGTTGCTGGCGGCTCGCCGACACCGGCCAGATTGTACTGCGGCAGCGGAGAGGCCATCAGGATTGTCGCGTTCCAACGGGCCAGATCCTTGACCACAGCCGGGTGCTGGTACAGTGCCATATCAAGGTCGCCTTCCTGTTTCAGGGTCTCAACCCCCAGGAAAGGCAGGTCCAGAACCATCAGGGTAGGGTTCTTGTCCGGGTGGTAGGTGGCGCAGAACTGCGCCATTTCAAATGCGCCAATGGAAATACCGTCAAGGTTTTCCTTGTTGTTCGACAGACCACCGTAAGAGATGTTCAGCGTCAGCTCGCCGCCGGTTTTCTCGGCCACCAACTCGGCCAGTTTTTCAACATGTGCGGTGAACGCCCGCGGCTTGCCCCAAAGCGATACATTCCACTGCGCGGCCTGGACAACCCCAGCGGTGGCAAATGTGGACAGCACTGTGGCCAGTGCGGTGGTTTTCAAAACGGATTTCATAGCTAACCTCCCAGTTTTGGTTTGGCGCTACCCTAACGAAGCGGGACGGCTTGGCAAGTGCACTAGTAGGGGTTCCGTGGTGACCTATCTTGCGACAGCGATCCGTTGCGCCGTGCAATGAGGGTTTCAATTGCGTCTGCCAGATGAACCTCCTGAATATTATAGTCGCCCGCCGCGACCCGCTGTTTATGTGCCTCAAGCATGACATCGGCGTGTGAATGTCCAAAGGGTGGTTCAAAACGATAGCACGCCAGTTCGATCAGCATACCCAGCGGGTCGTTGAAATAGATCGAATCCATGAAGCCACGATCTTTCGGACCGGAATGCCGGATCCCTCGTTCGTCCAGCCGCTCAACAGTTTGCGAAAAGGTGGCGCGGCTGACCGAAAATGCCAGATGATGCAGGCAGCCCGGTAGGGCAGGGGCGCGGCGACCGGTGGGTTTGCGATCTTCGTTGGTGAAAACGGTGATCAGACGACCATCACCGGGATCGAAATATAGATGCCCCTCGTTCGGGTCGTCCAGATTGGGCTGATCGAAAATAAAAGGCATGCCGAGCACCCCCTCCCAAAAGTCGATGGAGGTTTGGCGATCCGCACCAACAACGGTAATGTGATGCACGCCCTGACTTTGAAGTTTCCGCATGATCTGGCTCTGCTGCTGTTTCCATGTGCGGACAGATAGCGCGTTTCGCAAAGCATGAAAGCAACGCCTTTCGCAAAACTCTGCCGCCAAAATAGAAACACTGCGGCACCCGCCGCGGCATTTTTGCTTAGTTGACAAAAAAACTCAGACGTGAAATCTGCTTATCCGACAAATTAACTCAGAAAGAGGACCTGTCCCATGCGCCTTCCCCTCCTTTCCCTATTCGCCCTTGGCCTGTTCGCCGGCAGCGCCGTCGCGCAGGGTGAACTGAACCTGTATTCGTCACGCCATTACGACACAGATGAAAAGCTCTATAGCGACTTCGAAGAGCAGACCGGCATCAAGATCAACCGTATCGAAGGTAAGGCCGACGAGCTGATCTCCCGTCTGATGGCCGAGGGCGATAACAGCCCCGCCGATGTGCTCCTGACCGTTGATGCGGGCCGCATCTGGCGCGCCGACAATGCCGGGCTGTTGTCCCAGGTCGACTCCGAAGTGCTAAGCAGCCGTGTGCCCGCCGCCTTGCGCCATCCCGATGGCAAGTGGTTCGGCTTTTCCACCCGTGCCCGGGTGATCTATTACGCGAAAGACCGTGTTGATACCCCGCCGCAAACCTATGCCGCTTTGGCGGATCCGCAATACAAGGGCAAGATTTGCATCCGCTCTTCATCCAACATCTACAACCAGTCCCTGCTGGCGTCGATTGTTGAACATTCCGGCGAAGAGGCTGCAACCGATTGGGCCAAAGGCGTGCTTGCCAATATGGCGCGTGACCCGCAGGGCGGCGATACAGATCAGCTGCGCGGTGTGGTTTCCGGCGAATGCGATATCGCGATTGGCAACACCTACTACTTTGTTCGCGGCCTGACTGGCCAGGTTGATGGCTTGACCGAAGGCATCGAAAATATTGGCTGGGTGTTCCCGGATCAGGACGGCAACGGCACGCATGTCAACGTTTCGGCTGGTGGTGTCGTAAAGAATGCGCCCAACCGCGAGAACGCCATCAAGTTTCTGGAATACCTGACAACCGAAAGCGCGCAGCAGTATTTCGCCGCGGGCAACAATGAGTACCCGGTCGTTGAAGGGATTGAGAAAGTCAGCGCCCTGGAATCACTGGGTGATTTCAAACGCGATGATCTGAACCTGTCGGCCCTGGGCGCGAACCAGACCACAGCGCAAAAGATCTTCAACGCTGTAGGGTGGGAGTAATCCCACCATGTCTACCGTTTCGGAATTTGCTCTGTACCAGGTCATCTCGAAACGCACTAGGACACAGTCAACAGTGCAGTGATTGCGTCCAGCGCGGCACGAACGGGTGAGTCGTGCCGCGCCTCATGATGACAGACCAGCCATTCGTCGTGGGTCAGCTCGTCAATTTGGTCTGACAGGCGCACCAAGCCCGCAACCGCATCTCCTGCCATACAAGGCATCACGATCCGCCCGACACCTGCCAGGGCCAGATCCAACAGCAGCCGTGCATCGCTTGCGGTTGTCATGATGTTGTCGGGAAAACTTGCCCGCAACCAGCGCCCCGATGGGGTTGGGGCCACACGCTCATTCAGGGCGACATATCCCTGAACCTCCGGCGCTCTCGCATATACCGCGTAAGTGATCGTCCGTGTGCGCCGTCCCGCCAGCCAGGCTTGCTCTGGCCGGTGATTGCGAATGCCGATATCGGCTTCGCGCCTTGCGATGTCCACCGTCATGTTAGAGGCCAGAAATTCCGGTATCCAGCGGGACCGTTCTGACCAGAACTCATGGATATGTGTCGCCAGAAAGCGCGAGGTCCAAAGCCCGGCCGTGATACGAACGCGCGGGCGCGCCTCAGCCCGGGATTTCCAGCGATCGAGCACAGCCGCCGCTTCGCGCACTGGTGTGGCCTCCTCAAGCAGGCTGCGCCCTTCAGAGGTCAGCGTATACCCGCGCGGTCCACGCTCAAACAGCCGTTGGCCGACATACTGCTCAAGCGCGGTCATGCGGCGGCTCAGGGTTGGTGCGCTGACCCCGGTCAAGCGCACAGCGCCTGCCAACCCGCCTGCATCAGCGATCGCAAGAAACAGCGTAACATCGTCCAGTGGCAGTCTTTGTTTCATTTGTGAAAGTCCGGTTGCGATAGCTCCGTCTCAACTAGGGTAAGCGTCATGATTAATTGATTGATGGTCAAATCATTTTTCATAAATGAAAGGATATGTCGTGCTGGTCTTATATTCACGCCTGCCACCCCCATCCCCGGGTTTTGTTGAGACGCCTCTGACCGAAGCGGCCCTGATCCAACGCCGGATCACGCGATCTCGGCATAATCGCCGCCGTCGCTTGCGGTTGTATCTCTATGCCGTTCTAACGGGGCGGCGACCGCGCCGAAGTTTCAGGCTCTGGCGGGTCCTTTTCGGATCAGGGTCCGGCACAAAAGCAGCACCGGAAGCAGCCCGAAAACCATGATGACAAGCGAGGGCAGGGCCGCCTGATCCAGCCGTTCGTCGGCGGCCAGTCGGTAGGCCTGCACGGCAAGCGTGTCGAAATTGAACGGACGCAGGATCAGAGTCGCGGGCAATTCCTTCATCACATCGACAAAAACGATTAGCAGCGCTGTCAAAAGCGATGTTTTCATCAACGGCAGATGCACCCGGCGGATCATGGTTCCGGGACCGTTGCCTAAGGTGCGCGCGGCGGCATCCATCGACGGGTTGGTTGTGGCGATCCCGGCATCGAAGGCATTTAGTGCCGCTGCCATGAAGCGCACCATATAGGCCATCACCAAAACCCAGATTGATCCGGTGATTAGCAGCCCGGTGCGTATCCCGAAATTGGCCCGCATCCAGCCATCCAGCGCATTGTCAAATCCGGCCAGCGGCACCATCAGCCCCACCGCGATCACGCCGCCGGGCACCGCGTAGCCTAGTCCGGCCAAGTGCGCCATGACCCTGCGGCCCTTGCCCGGGCGCAGCCGTCCTGCAAAGCCAATCAAAGTTGCCGCCAGAACCGTCAACCCTGCCGCGATCAGCCCAAGGATCAGCGTGTTGCGCATAAAGCCGATATAGCGCGGATCGGTCAGTGACTGATCCGCCCGCAGCGCCATTAGCCCAAGCACCACCAAGGGCAGGACAAAACCGAATATCACCGGCAAGCCACAGGCCAGCCAAGCCCCGATAACACGCCATCCGCGCAAGGGTTCAGCTGGGGTGGTCTGCGCTGTCCCGCGCGTTGGATAGCGTTTCGCCGCTCCACGTTGCCAGCGTTCCAGCGTGGCCAGCACCAGGGCAACGGCCAGCAGGCACAGCGCCAGTTGCGCTGCGGCGGCCCGATCCCCAAAGGCAAACCAGGCTTGATAGATGCCTGTGGCAAAGGTCTGCACGCCGAAATGAGCCACAGTGCCGAAATCGGCAATTATCTCCATAACCGCAAGGATCACGCCCCCGGCAATGGCGGGTCGGGCCATAGGCAGGGACACCGTCAGGAACGCCCCAAGCGGAGAGCGGCCGAGTACGCGCGCAGCTGTATATCCACCAAAGCTCTGTTGCAGAAAGGCGGCGCGCGCCAGCAGGTAAACATAAGGATACAGCACCAATGTCAGCATCAGTGCGGCCCCACCAAGAGAACGGATTTCCGGGAACCAATAGTCCCGAGGTCCCCAGCCCATGATCTCGCGCAGCCAGGTCTGAACCGGACCGGGATGATCCAGAAGGTCAGTATAGGCATAGGCCAGAACATAGGCCGGAAAGGCCAGCGGCAGGGCCAGCAGCACCTCGAACACGGCTCGGCCGGGAAAACGACAGACGGTGACCAGCCAGGCGGTGCCTGTTCCGATAATGGCGGTGCCGGTTGCCACAGCGAGCACCAGCAGCAAAGTGGTCCTGCTATAGCGAGGCAGGACGGTTTCGGACAAGCTTTGCCAACTGTCCCAGTTTCCGGTCAGCGCCGCGATCATCACAGCGCTGATGGGTAAAAGGCAGAGGGCGGCAAAGACCCAGGCAACGATGCTGATTGCGCGCTCTGACATATCACTCCGATAGCTTGGCACGGCGCTGCGCCATGCTAAATACTGGCTATAGCGAAGGAGGGAGCGGGATGAAATGGTTGATTGGGACCGTCGCAGGCGTGCTGGCAGGGCTCGCGCTGTTTCAGGTTACGGCAAAGGCTGATGTGCAGACCGTCCAGACCTCGGCCGGTGCGGTGCAGGTGCAAAAGATGGTCGGCGGGCTTGACGAACCCTGGGCGCTGGCCTTTCTGCCTGAAGGGTTTCTGATCACGGAACGCAGTGGGCGGTTGCTGATTATTCAGGGCGGCGAGGCGCAGCCTGTGCGCGGTGTGCCAGAGGTTTGGGATAACGGGCAGGGCGGCTTGCTGGATGTTGTGGCGGCGCGGGAATTTGCGGCCAGTCGAGAGATATTCCTGACCTACTCCAAACCCGTTGGACGCGGTGCTGCAACGGCGGTTGTCGCTGCTCAGCTTTCCTCGGATAACGACAGGCTGCAAAACCTGCGCGAGATATTTGTGATGAATGCCCCGACACGGCGCGGCCAGCATTTTGGGTCCCGTATCGTAGAGGCACCGGACGGCACACTGTTCGTTACGCTGGGCGACCGTGGTGACGCTCCGAACTCCCAGGATTTGCAGATGCATAATGGCAAGGTGATCCGCATCAATCGGGATGGCTCTGCCCCTTCGGACAACCCGTTTGTAAATGTAGGCGGCCTGCCAGAGGTCTGGTCCTATGGTCACCGTAATCCGCAGGGTGCAGCCTTAGACGCGGATGGAACGCTTTGGATCGTGGAGCATGGTGCGCAGGGCGGGGATGAGATCAACAGGCCTGGGCCTGGCCGAAACTATGGCTGGCCGGTGATCAGCTATGGCCGCAATTACAATGGCTCGAAGATCGGTGAAGGCACGGCCAAACCGGGGATGGAGCAGCCCTTGCATTACTGGGACCCGTCCATCGCCCCGTCGGGAATGATGATCTATTCAGGCAAGCTGTTTCCCGAGTGGCGCGGTGATATCTTTGTCGGATCCCTGAAATTCGACATGATCTCACGGCTAGAGCATGGCAACGGCGTCACGGAAGCCGAGCGCCTGTTTCAGGATCGCTTCATCCGCATTCGCGACATCCGCGAAGCCCCGGACGGTACGATCTGGTTCCTGTCCGTCGGGGATGGGGCCGCCTATCGTATCACACCAGGATAAGCTGCCTTGCTCCGATCAGGCTGACCTGCTACGCGTGAGATCGACGATGCCGAAAGGTGGAGCGGAAGATCGGGGCAAATCGACCCAAACAGGGGATGGGTGCTGATCATCGTCAGGACACCGGGGCTATGCCATCGGTCACTGGGCGTTTCCCTAAAAGCATCCTCATGACATAGATAAGGGAGATCCCTAAATGCGTAGCTTCGCTTTACTGGTGCTTTCTGCACTGCCAGCCATCGCTCACCCCGGCCACCTTACTAAGGCAGGGGGGCATTCGTATATCAGCCTGGCCAGTGTGGCAATTATGGCCGTGATCGGATTCGGCGTGCTGCGTAAGCAGGTGTGCAAATGAAAGGGATCATGATTTGCGGCCACGGGTCGCGCAGCCAGGCTGCGGTTGATGAATTCGCCGTTCTCGCGCAAAAACTTCCAGCGCATTTCCCGGATATTCCAGTTGAATATGGCTATCTGGAGTTCGCTAACCCGGTGATCCGCGATGGCCTCGACAAGCTGCGCGAACAGGGCTGCGATGACATTCTGGCGGTGCCTGGGATGCTGTTTGCCGCGATGCATGCCAAGAATGATATCCCGACTGTGTTGAATACCTATGCCGCAAAACATGGTGTGCAGGTCCGTTTTGGCCGCGAATTGGGCGTCGATAGCCGCATGATCCGCGCCGCTGCCGCAAGGATCGAAGAGGCGCTAGCCGCCAATCCATCCGACGTTCCATTGTCCGAGACCTGTCTGGTGGTCATCGGGCGGGGCGCATCTGACCCCGATGCCAACTCCAACGTGTCCAAGATTACCCGGATGCTGTGGGAAGGCATGGGGTTTGGCTGGGCGGAAACCGGTTACTCGGGCGTGACCTTCCCACTGGTTGAGCCTTGTCTCGAACATGTCGCCAAGCTGGGCTATAAGCGTGTTATCGTTTTCCCGTACTTCCTGTTCACCGGTATCCTGATCGACCGCATCTACGGCTTTACTGACCGGGTTGCAGCAGCCCATCCTGAGATTGAATGGGTCAAGGCGGGTTATCTGAACGACCACCCGCTGGTCATCGAAACCTTGGCCGAACGCCTGCGAGAGATTGAGACAGGGTCAACGGCGATGAACTGTTCGCTGTGTAAATATCGCGAGCAGGTACTGGGGTTTGAGGCCGAAGTCGGCAGCCCGCAGGAAAGCCATCACCATCATGTCGAAGGGCAGGGGGCCGCAGCTCCGGGGTCAAACGTCGCCGATTGCAAGCTCTGCGATACCTTCTGCACGGGTGAATGTCGTCTGGACGGGCATAACCATCACCACCACCATGATCACGATCATGACCACCATCACCACGCCCCCTATCCGCATGCCAAACACCCGCTTGGCCCGGAAAGCGTGCGTCGCAAATGACGCGAGAAGGGCGGCTATTTGACCGCGTCATCATGGTTGACTGGTCGGCCCGCTCCAAGCCAAGCGGCGTCAGCCCGCAGACAGATGCGATCTGGTGGGCCGAGGCGACCGCCACATCCGTTGCCCCTCCCACTTATTGTCGCACCCGAGCAGCGGCTATGGCGCAACTGGCCGGCCGCATCGCTAAGGCGCTCGACAGCGGCGAACGGCTGCTGATCGGGTTTGATTTTCCCTTCGGTTATCCCGCAGGTGTTGCAAAAACCATCTGCGGTGCCGCAGATGCGCGTGCCCTCTGGCGATGGCTGGATGCACGTATCACGGACGATATCGATAATTCTAACAACCGTTATGACGTCGCCGCCGAGATTAACCGGCTTTACCCCGGCCTTGGCCCGTTTTGGGGACGTCCGAAGAACTGGAATTTTCCAGATATTCCGACCAAAGCTAAGGCTCGCACCAGCCTTGATGTCCCTGAACGTCGCCGCGCGGAGACCAAGCAATCCAATGCGAAGACTGTCTGGCAACTCAGTGGTGCTGGTGCGATCGGCTCGCAGGTGCTGATGGGACTGCCCGCTTTGCAAACGCTGATTGATGACCCGCGCCTCAAGGACCGCATTGCCGTCTGGCCCTTTGATACCGGCCTTGCGCCGCCGCGCGCCTCGGCAACGCTGGCCGAAATCTATCCGTCTATATTGGCCAAAACTATCGCGACACACTGCGCCCCTGATGATATCCTGGACGCCGTTCAGGTCCGTGTCCTTGCCCAGGCTTTTGCTGCCTGCGATGCCAAATCGGACCTTAGTGATATGTTTTCCCTGCCGGAGCTAACCGGCTTTGACCGCAAGATTGTTGCCACAGAGGAGGGATGGATCCTTGGTCTTGGCCATCACGATCGTCTGGCCAGTGCGCACCCGCAGCCCCCAAACTGTTCCGCTAGTTCAGATACCGGCAGCTCTGATGCCGCTGCTGCCGCTGTTCCATTCCCTGGCTATCTGCGTGATCCGTCAGCGATCTACACGCAAAGCTTCGCCACCATCCGGGCCGAGGCTGATCTGGTGGGTTTCCCGGACGATATTGCCGAGGTCGCCATTCGGCTGATCCACGCCTGCGGAATGACTGACCTCGCTGCAGATATCGCCTATTCGCCAGATGTGGCGCGCACCGCGCAGGCGGCGCTGGCCGATGGCGCGCCGATCCTGTGCGATACTCAGATGGTGGCGCATGGCATCATTCGCAGGGGGTTGCCGGAAGGCGTTGATGTGATCTGCACCCTGAACGATCCGTCTGTGCCGGACCGTGCCAAGGCTCTGCAAACCACTCGCTCCGCTGCTGCGGTGGAGTTGTGGCGTGATCAGTTGCAAGGCGCGGTTGTTGTCATAGGGAATGCGCCGACCGCGCTGTTTCATCTGTTGGAGCGGCTCGATCAGGGATGGCCGCGCCCCGCTGCCATCCTCGGCCTGCCGGTGGGATTTGTCGGCGCGGCAGAGAGCAAAGCCGAGCTTGCCGCCAACCCGCGCGGCGTGCCGTTTCTGACCGTAAAGGGTCGGCGCGGCGGCTCCGCCATGGCAGCTGCAGTCGTTAACGGGATTGCGCTGGGTTTAAGAGGGGACGGAACATGACGGCGCAATTGCCAGCATTCTTGGCTCCATTCCAAGAGCAGATTACGATTATTGAAGCTAGGCCAGGCAGTGTCGCGACGTACTACAAGTTACAGGACAGGCTTTTGTGTCCTTGTTGCCGCTTTCCAACCCTTAGCAGCCCTTCAGCATACGAGATTTGTCCAATTTGCGGTTGGGAAGATGACGGGCAAGGCGATCATAATGCACGCGAGCATTGCGGCGGACCAAACGGTAAGTATTCCCTGTCCGAGGCGCGCGAAAATTTTGATGCTCACTTGCACATGTACAACGCAGGTGAGGGCGTTGCGCATGTTGAACGACGGGACCGAAAACAAGAAAAGCTTCTGAGCTATGTTAAGAAGGTCATTGCGTTGGAAGAACCGCTCGATATTGCTTTGTTGGATAGCTTAGTTCCAATCACGCGTGCTGTTCGCGACAATGGGGATGGGACATGACCCCATGGCTGCATATCATCGGCATTGGCGAGGATGGCGTTGACGGGCTGTCGGCAGAGGCTCGGGAGCTGATTTCCTCGGCTGAGATTATACTGGGTGGCGACCGGCATCATGCGTTGTTGCCGGGTTTGGCGGCAGAGCGGATTGCCTGGCCCAGCCCGTTCGATGCGATGATTGATGTGATCCGCAACCATCAGGGCAGGCGGTTTGTGATCCTCGTGACGGGCGATCCGCTGTGGTATTCGGTTGGGGCGCGGATTTTGCGCTCTATCCCTGCCGAAGAGATCAGGTTTCACCCTCAGCTTTCGGCTTTTCAATGGGGTGCGGCGCGGATGGGGTGGAGCCTAGCGGATCTGGAAACCGTCACGGTGCATGGTCGTCCGGTCGAACAGATCATCCCCTATTTCGCCCCCGGCGCGCGTATTCTGGCCCTGACCAAGGATCGCACCAGCCCTGCAGCAGTGGCGGACCTGCTGACGGACCGGGGCTATGGACCCAGTAAGCTGACGGTGTTGGCCGCGCTTGGTGGTCCGCGTGAAGAACGCTTTGATGGGACTGCCGAGGATTGGGCGCAAGAGGTGCCCGATTTCCACCTGCTGGCGATTGAGTGTCAAGCGGCCCCCGGTGCAAGGCTGCTGCCGCGTGGGCCCGGACTGCCGGATGATGCGTTTGTGCATGATGGCACCATGACCAAGGCTGAGGTGCGTGCGGTCACGCTGGCCCGTCTTGCCCCGCAGCGCGGTGCGATGCTGTGGGATATTGGCTGCGGCTGCGGCTCGGTCGGGGTGGAGTGGATGCGCATGGCCCGCGATGCCGAGGCGGTGGGTATCGACCAGCGCGCGGATCGGTTGGCGATGGCGCGGCAGAACGCGGACGCATTGGGCGCGCCACGTTTGAAACTGATTGAGGGGGCCGCGCTGGATCATCTGGACAGCTTGCCTGAACCTGATGCGGTGTTCATCGGTGGGGGATTGAGCGTGGCGCTGGTGGATCGCTGCCGGGCTGCACTGAAACCGCACGGACGGCTGGTCGCCAATGCGGTGACGCTGGAAAGCGAGGCACTGCTGCTGGATCTGCATGCCCGGCACGGCGGGCAGTTGTCACGCCTGTCGGTAGCCCGGGCCGAGCCCGTTGGCCCGCGCACCGGCTGGCGACTTTTCATGCCGGTGACGCAGTGGTGCCTGCCATGAGCGGGGTGCTTTACGGTGTCGGCCTCGGCCCCGGTGATCCGGAGCTTGTGACGCTAAAGGCCGCGCGTCTGATCGACGCGGCGGATGTTGTTGCCTATCCTGCCCCGGACACCGGCGACAGCTTCGCCCGCAGCATTGCCGCAGGGCTGATCCCTGAGGGTGTCACGGAAATCCCCATCGTGATTCCGATGCGCACAGATCGCTACCTGGCGCAGGACGTTTATGATCAGGCGGCTGAAGCGATTGCAGCGCATCTTGAGGCGGGTCGCGATGTTGTTGTGCTGTGTGAGGGCGATCCGTTCTTTTACGGCTCGTTCATGTATCTGTTTGCCCGTCTGTCGGTGGCGCATCGCTGCGAGGTTGTGCCCGGCGTCACGTCCCTGACCGGCTGCGCGGCGGCAGCAGCGCGTCCGATCTGTGCAAGGAATGAGGCGCTGACTGTGCTGCCCGGGCCTTTGCCGGATCATGAACTGGTGACCGCGCTGCGCCGTGGCGGTGCCTTCGCGATCATGAAGGTCGGGCGGCATATGCCGCGCCTGCGTGCGCTGATCGCGGCTGAGGGCTTGACCGCGCGCGCCACCTATATCGCTCATGCCAGTTTGGCCGAACAGGTTGTGCTGCCGCTGGATGAGGCCCCCGAAAAAGCCCCGTATTTCTCGATGATCCTGATTGCCGGAAGTGACCCTTATGCTAGTTGATCCCGTTGTTCTGTTCCTGCCCCCATCTGCCGAAGCGACTGCGCGCAAGGCGGCCGACGCGCTGGGCGCGCAACTGCATGGCCGTGGGGCCGGGGTGGAGGTCGAGGTGACGGATGTGGCCGCGCATCTAAGGGCGCTTTTCGCGGCGAGGCATCCGATTGTCGGGGTCTGTGCCTCGGGTATCCTGATCCGTGCGCTTGCACCGATGATCTCGGATAAATGGTCAGAGCCGCCGGTGCTGGCGCTGGCTGAGGATGGCTCTACGGTGGTTCCCTTGCTTGGCGGGCATCACGGGGCCAATGATCTGGCCCGGCGGCTGGCAGAAGTTTTTGCTGTCACGCCTGCGCTGACCACCGCGGGTGAGGTTCGCTTAGGCGTTGCACTGGATGCACCCCCTAAAGGGTGGCGGTTGGAGAACCCGGCGGATGCCAAGCCCGCAATGGCTGCGCTGCTGGCAGGCGCACGGGCGGAAATTTCAGGGCAGGCGGACTGGCTGTCCGGGTTGGACGCCGATTGCGTACCGTCCCCTGATGATGCGCCGGTGGTGGTGCGGGCAGGCGATGCGCCGCCGTTGGTTTACCGCAGGCAGGCCTATGCGCTGGGCGTCGGCTGCGCCCGGCATTGCCCGCCTGACGAGATGATTGCGCTGGTACAGCAGGTACTGGCCGATGCCGGGCGCTCGGTGTTCGAGGTCGCCTCGGTCAATTCGATCAGTCTGAAATCGGATGAGGCGGCGGTGCATGCGCTGGCCGACAATCTGGGCGTTCCGGCCCAGTTCTTTGATGCCGAAGCGCTTGAGGCGCAAACCCCGCGCCTCGCAAACCCATCGGATATTGTGTTTGCCGAGGTCGGGGCGCATGGCGTCGCCGAGGCCGCCGCGCTGGCCGCCGCCGGGCCAGAGGCAGCGCTGGATATTTCTAAGGTCAAATCCGCCAATGCCACCTGCGCGTTGGCGCGGATTGTGACGCCCCAGCAGGGCCAGCCGCGCGGATCGCTGGCGGTGGTCGGGATCGGGCCGGGGCAGGCGGATTGGCGCAGCCCCGAAGCCTCGCGCCTGATTGCCAAGGCGGATGAACTGGTGGGCTATGGCCTCTATATCGATCTGCTTGGCCCGCTTGCCGCAGGGAAACCCCGGCAGGACTTCCCGCTGGGCGGAGAGGAAGATCGCTGCCGCTATGCGCTGGAACGCGCGGGCGAGGGGCGGCGGGTCGCGCTGATTTGTTCCGGTGACGGCGGGATTTATGCAATGGGCGCATTGGTCATGGAATTGCTCGACCGTCCGGCGGATCAGGGCGGTGTGTCGGACGCGGCCCGGCGGGTAGAGGTGATCAATGCGCCGGGGATTTCGGCGCTGCAAGCGGCGTCTGCCCGGGCAGGCGCACTGCTGGGTCACGATTTCTGTGCAATTTCGTTGTCGGATCTGCTGACCCCGCGTGACACGATCCTGCAACGGCTAAAGGCGGCGGCCGAAGGGGATTTTGTCATCGCCTTCTACAATCCTGTTTCAAAACGCCGCCGCACCTTGCTAGAGGCTGCGCGCCAGCAGCTGTTGCAACACAGGCCAGAAGATACGCCGGTTCTGCTGGCCTCAAACCTTGGACGCCCGGATGAGGTGCTGCGTCGCCGGACGCTGGCCAGCCTTGATACGGACGAGGTCGACATGCTGACCGTGGTGCTGGTCGGGTCGTCCCAGTCGCGGGCCTTCCAGACCGGTGACAGCCGTGCCGGCGCTGAAGGCTGGCAGCTATATACCCCGCGCGGCTATGCCAAGAAAATCGATAAGGAGGATACAAATGGCTGAGACCCGAACCGGCGGTTGCCTGTGTGGCCGTATCACATACCGAGTCACCGGCCCCTTGCGCCCGGTTGTGGCCTGCCACTGTAATCAGTGCCGCAAAACCTCGGGCCATTTCGTAGCGGCCACCTCGGCCCTGCGCGAGGATGTGATGATCGAAGGTCAGCCGCACTGGTATGCCTCCAGCCCCACGGCAAAGCGCGGCTTTTGCCCCAATTGCGGCAGCCCGCTGTTCTGGGACCCTGCCAAGGGCGACCGCCTGTCGATCCATGCAGGCAGTCTGGACACCCCGACCGGTCTGACCACCGCAGGCCATATCTTTACCGACGACAAGGGCGACTATTACCAGATCGCTGACGGGCTGCCGCAATGCCCGGCCGATGATCCGGCGCTGACAACGCAAAGGTAACACAATGACTGTCCATTTCATCGGCGCAGGCCCCGGCGACCCTGACCTGATCACCGTTAAGGGCCGCCGCTTGATCGAAAGCTGCCCGGTCTGTCTTTACGCCGGATCGCTGGTGCCGTCCGAGGTCGTCGCCTGCGCGCCCGAAGGCGCACGGGTGATTGACACAGCACCGCTGAACCTGGATGAGATCATCGCCGAGATCGAGGCAGCTCATGCCAAGGGCCAGGACATCGCACGCGTCCATTCCGGCGATCCGTCGCTTTACGGAGCCATCGCCGAACAAATCCGCCGCCTGCGCGCCCTGAACATCCACTACGACATCACCCCCGGCGTTCCGGCCTTTGCAGCCGCCGCGGCGGCGATGGGCCAAGAACTGACCGTGCCGGAGCTGGCCCAGACCGTGATCCTGACCCGCACCGCGATGAAATCCACCGGCATGCCCGAGGGGGAGGATCTGGTCACGCTGGGCAAATCCGGCGCAACACTGGCGATCCACCTTTCGGTGCGTAACCTGCGCCAGGTCGAACGTGACCTGATCCCGCTCTATGGCGCTGACTGCCCGGTGGTGATCGCCTATCGCGTCGGCTGGCCGGATCAGCAATTGCTGCGCGGGCAACTCGATGGCCTGCACAAACTGGCCCGAGGCGCCAAGATCACCCGAACAGCACTGATCTTCGTCGGCCCCGCACTGGGCGAGGCAGCGTTTCCGGATTCAGCGTTATACGACGCGGCTTGCACGCATATTTTGCGAACAGGGGTGAGTTGATAGTCCGAGAGTGCTCTTTCCTTCTTGCCGACGCTGTCAAATGACGATGGCGGCGGCAAAGCAAGAATTTTCAGTATGGACAATGCTTAAAAGCTAATCCGCGTGGCAACCAACCGGCAACTCAAATAGATGTAAAATACTAACAATGCACCCGCTAGGGGTGCCATCATGCCTTTGCTTCAGACATCTCAGCTTTTGTTAAGATGCCAGACCTGAGCCTCTGTTCAATCATGTCCGAGAAGAGCTGAAAATTGTGAGCATGCTCAGGCTCCACGTACATCAGATCGAAAAATTCTCTTGAGTAGTCATCAAGGTAGAGGCCATCTTTACCGTAATATCGCTGCGCAAACAGATTGCCGTCTTCGCTTAGGTCTTCATCTGTGAACTTCCCGTCGCAGTTTTGTAGAAGAAAGCTGGTGGCAGATTTAGTTCCATCTATCACCGCTTGGGTATCATCCGGCCATTCTTTCAGGTGTAGTTCACCTGCCCAACCATTTACAAAACACCACTTCAAAAATAGTGCGATATGCGTAGCACCATATTCGGCCGGAGAACTTTCTGGGAAATTCCCTTCAGAGTGCCAACTTGCGTCATCGTATTTCATGGGACAGTGCCTCTCTCAAATCTGGTGCAGTGTGTTTGTGCGAAAATCTTTGCCTTGCGCAATAAATCTGCCCTACAAATCATCCTCAGCCTCCGTCACATCGATCCCCAGCGCATCCATGCCCATTTCCAGATACTCCGCCAGATTGGGGATGCCGGACAGGTATTCCTCAGTCGGGGCGGTGGCCTCGGCGCGGGCGAGGGCTTTGGCCTCTTCCAGTTCGTCTGCCTCAAAGCTTTCGCGTCCGACCCACATGAGGGCGACCAGATTGACTTGCTCATCTGCGTTTAGGTCAGCAATGTAATCATGCAAAGACTTGCTGTCGGGCCCGTACTCGCGGGTCAGAGCAATGACGCGGACGATTTTTCCGGTGGAGAGGTTCAGCATAGAGGCCTCCGGTCTGTTTTTTTACAGCCTGTCGGGTCGGGTCCGGATTGGCAAGGGGAAAGCTGCGGGCCAAGTCCAGTGGTCAGATGGAATGCGGGCTGACGGCGCGGTCGCCTAAGTATATCAAGTCAGCGAAAGCGGTTTGTGTCGCTTATGTCCAACAGCGCTTGACGCCGTGAGTATTAGCCAATAGGAAAGCCCATCTTTCCCGCCCCGGATTCGTCCGGGGTGGTGTTCTTTGGGGCATATGCCTCGGACAAACATAGCTGGGGTCAACCCCCGCAAAGCAAACGGAAGACAGCAAGATGGCACTCAAGTCGTACAAACCAACGACGCCAGGCCAGCGAGGGCTGGTTCTGATCGACCGTTCGGAGCTTTGGAAAGGCCGCCCGGTTAAGTCCCTGACACAGGGACTGACCAAAAAGGCGGGCCGGAACAATACCGGACGGATTACCATGCGCCGCCGTGGCGGTGGGGCGAAGCGTCTGTATCGCGTCGTCGATTTCAAACGCACAAAGTTCAATATGTCGGCGAATGTCGAGCGGATCGAATATGATCCGAACCGGACCGCGTTCATCGCCTTGGTCCGCTACGAAGACGGCACGCAGGCCTATATCCTGGCCCCGCAGCGTCTTGCTGTTGGCGACAAGGTTGAGGCCGGTGAAAAGGTCGACGTTAAACCCGGCAACGCAATGCCATTTACCGGCATGCCAATCGGGACGATCATTCACAATATCGAACTGAAGCCCGGCAAGGGTGGTCAGATCGCACGTGCTGCTGGCACCTATGCCCAGTTCGTGGGCCGCGATGGGGGCTATGCCCAGATCCGCCTGTCCTCGGGCGAGTTGCGCATGGTTCGTCAGGAATGCATGGCGACTGTTGGCGCGGTTTCGAACCCCGACCATTCCAACCAGAACCTTGGTAAGGCTGGCCGCAACCGTCACCTGGGCAAACGCCCGTCGGTGCGCGGTGTGGTCATGAACCCGATCGATCACCCGCATGGTGGTGGTGAGGGCCGAACCTCGGGCGGACGTCACCCGGTGACCCCCTGGGGCAAACCGACCAAGGGCGCGAAAACGCGCAAGAACAAATCGACCGATAAGTACATTATCCGGTCGCGTCACGCTCGTAAGAAGGGGCGCTAATCATGGCACGTTCAGTCTGGAAAGGCCCGTTCGTCGACGCCTATGTCCTGAAAAAAGCCGAGAAAGTCCGCGAGTCGGGCCGCAACGAGGTTATCAAGATCTGGTCGCGTCGTTCGACCATTCTGCCGCAATTCGTCGGCCTGACCTTCGGTGTTTACAACGGTCAGAAGCATATCCCGGTCAACGTGACCGAGGAAATGATCGGCCAGAAATTCGGTGAATATTCGCCCACCCGTACCTATTACGGCCATGCGGCGGACAAAAAAGCGAAACGGAAATAAGCCATGGGCAAGGAAACAAACCCCCGCCGCGTGGCGGAGAATGAGGCGATGGCCGTCAGCCGTATGCTGCGCACCAGCCCTCAGAAACTCAATCTGGTTGCCCAGATGATCCGTGGTCAGAAGGTCGACAAGGCGTTGAATGACCTGACCTTCTCTAAGAAACGGATCGCTGAGGATGTGAAGAAAACGCTTCAGTCCGCGATTGCCAATGCCGAGAACAACCATGGGCTGGATGTTGACGATTTGATCGTTGCAGAAGCCTGGGTTGGCAAGAACCTGGTCATGAAGCGCGGTCGTCCGCGCGCACGTGGCCGGTTCGGCAAAATCCTGAAGCCATTCAGCCAGGTCACCATCAAGGTGCGCCAGGTAGAAGAGGAGCAAGCCTGATGGGCCATAAAGTCAATCCGATCGGCCTGCGCCTTCAGGTCAACCGCACCTGGGACAGCCGTTGGTACGCCGATGGTGAAGAATACGGCCAGCTTCTGCACGAAGACCTCGCCATTCGCGAGTATATCGAAAAGAACTGTGCGCAGTCCGGCATTTCCCGCGTGATCATCGAACGCCCGCACAAGAAGTGCCGGGTTACGATCCATGCGGCCCGTCCGGGTGTCATCATCGGCAAAAAGGGCGCGGATATCGAAACCCTGCGTCGCAACCTGTCAAAGTTCACCGACAGCGAATTGCACCTGAACATCGTCGAGGTCCGCAAGCCTGAGATCGACGCACAGCTGGTTGCCGAAAACATCGGTCAGCAGCTGGAGCGCCGCGTCAGCTTCCGCCGGGCGATGAAACGAGCGGTGCAGAATTCGATGCGCATGGGTGCTCTTGGCATCCGGGTCAACTTGGCTGGCCGTTTGGGCGGCGCCGAAATCGCGCGGACAGAGTGGTATCGCGAGGGCCGTGTGCCCCTGCACACCCTGCGCGCCGATATCGACTATGCGCATTACGAAGCACTGACAGCTTATGGCATCATCGGCATCAAAGTCTGGATCTTCAAAGGGGAGATCATGGAACATGACCCGCAGGCCCGGGATCGCCGTCAGTCCGAACTTCAGGAAGGCGGCGGTCGCCCCGCGCGCCGCTGAGGAGAATAGATCATGCTTTCACCAAAGCGTACGAAGTTCCGCAAACAGCATAAGGGCCGTATCCACGGTCAGGCCAAGGGCGGAACAGAGATTACCTTCGGCCATTACGGTCTGAAGGCCACCGAGCCGGAGCGCATCACCGCGCGCCAGATCGAAGCCGCCCGCCGGGCCATGACGCGTCACATGAAACGTCAGGGTCGAGTGTGGATCCGCATCTTCCCGGATGTGCCGGTCACCAAGAAGCCAACCGAGGTGCGTATGGGTAAAGGTAAAGGCTCTGTCGAATACTGGGCAGCCAAGGTCAAACCAGGCCGGGTAATGTTCGAAATCGACGGCGTCTCGGAAGAGGTTGCCCGCGAGGCGCTGCGCCTTGCCGCAATGAAGCTGCCGGTCAAGTGCCGCTTCGTGGAGCGCGTCGACTGGTAATTGGTGGGTTTCACCCACCCTACGGATCTGGGCCCCATTTTGGGGCCCTTTTTCTTTTTGGGACGCTCGATGGTTCACCTTGTCTTCACGGCCTGATGAGCGACCGAAACAAGGTTTCAGCGGGTCACCGAAGCGTTGACAGGCTTGATGTGCCAAGGGCGCATATGGGGTATATGAGATATGCATCTGATCTCTACCCTCTGTTTAAAAGGATGCACATCATGGCTGCTGAAACACAAACTTTCCCCGCGCGCGCCTTGCCTGCGATTAATGTTGAAACCCTGGGACTGATGTTCGTGGCGGGCTTTTTTGCCACCATCGCCTTTGACCTTTGGGGGCAGGTTATCGGTCCGGCCCTCAGCATGGCGAAGTTGTCGCCGCATGGTCTGGCCAAAAGTCTGCTGGGTACGCTGGGCTTGCCCAATAGCAATTTCGCTGGGTATTTTGTGCATTTCTATGTGGTCGGATTGATCGGCTATCCGATTGGCTGGCTGTTTGTCTTTCGGCCGATTTGGGGAAAGGTCATGGGTGATAAGCTGGGCTGGTTTATACCGTCGGCGATTTACGGGTTTGGTCTGTGGGTCTTTGCCATCGGTGGGATCACGACAGTTGCCGGGCTGCCGACATTCCTGAACTTTACCGGGATCACTTGGGCCGCATTGGTCGGGCATGTGCTTTATGGGATCGTGCTGGTTGCTGCGCTGCAGTTCGCGCGGGAAAAAGCCTGATACACTTTGGGGCGGGGTGCATGTGACTATGCACTCCGCTAGCTGATGAGTCCCAACCGCGAATCCGATAAGAGAGTCTCGCTTATCTATGCAATGCAGTTTTTTGCGCGGCGATGATACATGGCGCACGGTACAAGACGGCATCTTTTTCTATATCTGTCTGGATCTTCGGCGATACGGATTGAGTGTTGATGTCCTGTAGCCTGCTATCCGAAAATGCTCTCTGGAATTCCATTATGACCCCAACTTGAGCCACCAAGCCACTATCTATTGGAAGCAAGCGCAGAATGCGGCGTGTTTATAAGAGCACCCCGACACAGGCGGCAGGATATTATTGCTTGCAAACCCATTGCTTCCCGCTTATACGGCCCACTTCACCAAGACCTCCACCGGAATCAGGGTGACCCATCAAGGGGCCTGCCGGTGATGTTGAAGAAGGGATATCAAGCACATGAGTGCTGCAGAATTGCGCGAAAAGACGCCGGATCAGCTGCGGGAGCAGCTTGAGACGCTGAAAAAAGAAAGCTTCAACTTGCGGTTCCAGAAGGCCACTGGCCAGCTGGAAAACACGGCGCGTATGCGGACCGTTCGCCGGGAAGCGGCTCAGGTCAAAACCATTTTGAACGAAAAAGCGGCCGGTGCCGCAGGAGGCGAATGATGCCCAAGCGTATTCTTCAGGGCACCGTCACCTCGACGGCCAATACACAGACAGTGACTGTCTCGGTCGAGCGTCGCTTCACGCATCCGGTTCTGAAAAAGACGATCCGGAAGTCGAAGAAATATCGTGCGCATGATGCGAACGAGAAATTCGCGGTCGGCGATTCCGTGCGTATTCAGGAATGCGCGCCGATCTCGAAAACCAAGCGCTGGGAGGTGATTGCCGAATAAGGTAGTCACACCCGGTTTTAGCGAAACCGTGGGGCTGTTGTTCCCACAGGTCGGGAGAAACCAAAATGATCCAGATGCAGACCAATCTGGATGTCGCTGACAACTCCGGTGCCCGCCGGGTTCAGTGCATCAAGGTCCTCGGCGGTTCCAAGCGTAAATACGCTTCTGTCGGCGACATCATCGTGGTGTCGGTGAAGGAAGCTATTCCGCGTGGCCGCGTCAAGAAAGGCGACGTCCGCAAGGCCGTTGTCGTTCGGACCGCCAAGGAAGTTCGCCGTGAAGACGGCACCGCGATCCGCTTTGATCGCAACGCAGCCGTTATCCTTAACACCGCAGGGGAGCCGATTGGCACCCGTATCTTCGGACCGGTTGTGCGTGAGCTGCGGGCGAAGAACTTCATGAAAATCATCTCGCTTGCGCCGGAGGTGCTGTGATGGCTGCGAAACTCCGCAAAGGTGACAAGGTCATCGTGCTGACCGGCAAAGACAAGGGCAAAGAGGGTGAGATCACCCAGATGATGCCCGCCAAAGGCAAAGCTGTTGTTGATGGTGTGAACATCGCCATCCGCCACACCCGCCAGTCGCAGAACGCGCAGGGCGGTCGTATTCCGACCGCGATGCCGATTGATCTGTCCAACCTGGCCCTGGTTGACCCGAAAGAGGGCGGCCCGACCCGCGTTGGCTTCCGCATGGATGGCGACAAGAAGGTTCGTTACGCCAAGAAATCGGGGGAGGCTCTCGATGCTTGATACTGCAAACTATACCCCGCGTCTGAAGACCCTTTATCGTGAGACCATCAAGGCCGCGATGAAAGAGGAATTCAGCTACAAGAACGACATGCAGATCCCGGCGCTGGACAAGATCGTGCTGAATATTGGGTGCGGCGAAGCCGTTGCCGACAGCAAAAAGATCAAGTCAGCCCATGATGATCTGATGGCAATCGCAGGTCAAAAGCCAGTGATCACCAAGGCCAAGAAATCCATCGCGGGTTTCAAGGTCCGTGAAGAGATGCCGCTGGGCGTCAAGGTGACCTTGCGCGGTGCTCGGATGTACGAATTCCTGGATCGCCTGATCACCATCGCGATGCCGCGTGTTCGCGACTTTCGCGGCGTGAATGCCAAAAGCTTCGATGGTCGTGGCAACTACGCCCTTGGCCTGAAAGAGCACATCGTGTTCCCTGAGATCGAGTATGACAAAGTCGACGAGATCTGGGGCATGGATATCGTTATCTGCACAACCGCGCATACCGACGCGGAAGCGAAGAGCCTGTTGACACGGTTCAACATGCCCTTCCCTGCCAGCGCGGAGGAGGCGTAAATGGCTAAGAAAAGCATGATCGAACGGCAGAAAAAGCGTGAGCGGCTGGTCAAACAGTATGCTGCCAAGCGCGCTGCCATCAAAGAGCAGTTGTCCAAGGACAATGATCTGGAACTGAAAGAGCGTGTTCAACTGGTGATGAAGCTGGCCAAACTGCCGCGCAATTCATCAGCAACACGTCTGAACAACCGCTGCCAGGTATCCGGTCGTCCAAAGGCCTATTACCGCAAGTTGCGGATGTCTCGTATCGCGCTGCGTGATCTTGCCTCAAAAGGCCAGATCCCCGGCATGGTCAAGTCAAGCTGGTAAGGAGGGTTTGATATGTCAATGAACGATCCTATCGGCGATATGCTGACCCGTATCCGTAACGCGCAGATGCGCGGCAAATCGACCGTACGCACGCCGGCCTCCAAGGTTCGGGGTTGGGTTCTCGATGTGCTGCAGTCCGAAGGTTACATCCGTGGCTACGAAAAAGCCGTAGGCGCAGACGGTCATCCTGAGCTGGAAATCAGCCTCAAGTACTATGAGGGTGAGCCAGTAATCCGCGAGCTTAAGCGTGTTTCAACGCCTGGCCGCCGCGTTTATGCCGGTGTGAAGGACATCCCGCAGGTCCGTCAGGGCCTGGGTGTGGCCATCGTATCGACCCCGCGCGGTATCATGTCCGATGCGCAGGCCCGCGCCGACAATGTCGGTGGCGAAGTCCTGTGCACGATCTTCTAAGGGGGGCTGGTATGTCTCGTATTGGTAAACGACCGGTCGAGCTGCCCAGTGGCGTTTCCGCCTCTGTGTCCGGCCAGACCGTAGAAGTGAAAGGCCCCAAGGGCGTCCGCAGCTTCAGCGCCACCGATGATGTGACGCTGAAGGTTGAGGATAATGCCATTCTGGTCGAGCCGCGTGGCAAGTCCAAGCGTGCCCGCCAGCAGTGGGGTATGTCCCGCAGTCAGGTACAGAACTGCGTCACCGGCGTGACCGACGGGTTCAAGAAGAACCTTGAGATCAACGGTGTTGGCTACCGTGCCGCTGTGCAGGGCAAGGTTCTGAAACTGTCGCTGGGCTATTCCCATGACGTTGATTTCGATATTCCGGAAGGTGTGCAGATCACTGCGCCCAAGCCGACCGAGATCATTGTCGAAGGGATCGATCAGCAGATCGTCGGTCAGGTCGCCGCAAATATCCGCGAGTGGCGTAAGCCTGAGCCCTATAAGGGCAAGGGCATCAAATATGCCGACGAGTATATCTTCCGTAAGGAAGGCAAGAAGAAGTAAGGACGCGAAACATGGCAAATACCAGACAAGACCAGTTCCGCAAGCGCCGTATGCGCGTCCGGAGCAAGCTGCGCAAGATGGCCGGTGGCCGTCCGCGATTGAGTGTTCACCGCTCCAACAAGAATATCTCGGTCCAGGTGATCGACGATGTTCAAGGCCGCACGCTGGCCAGCGCCTCGACGCTGGAAAGCAAGCTGGGCCTCGTTGGCAAGAACAATATCGAAGCTGCGGCCAAGATTGGCACCGAGATTGCTGCGCGGGCGAAAGCCGCCGGTGTCGAGGATGTCTATTTCGATCGTGGTGGGTTCCTCTTTCACGGCAAGGTGAAGGCATTGGCCGACGCTGCGCGTGAAGGCGGACTGAAGTTCTAAGGAGACGAGAGAATGGCAAGAGAAGGTCAACGCCGGGACCGTCGCGATCGCGACGAAACACCGGAATTCGCCGACCGCCTTGTGGCGATCAACCGCGTCTCGAAAACCACCAAGGGCGGTAAGAACTTCGGTTTTGCGGCACTTGTTGTGGTGGGCGACCAGAAGGGCCGCGTCGGTTTCGGCAAGGGTAAGGCCAAAGAGGTGCCCGAGGCGATCCGCAAAGCGACCGAAGCCGCCAAGCGCGCAATGATCCGCGTGCCGCTGCGCGAGGGTCGGACTTTGCATCATGACATGCAGGGCCGTTGGGGCGCTGGCAAGGTTGTGATGCGGACGGCACCTGCGGGTACCGGCATCATTGCCGGTGGTCCCTGCCGTGCGGTGTTCGAGATGCTGGGCATTCAGGACGTGGTCGCGAAATCGACCGGGTCGCAGAACCCTTACAACATGATCCGCGCAACGATCGACGGCTTGAAAAAAGAGGCAAGCCCGCGTCAGGTCGCGGCGCGCCGTGGCAAGAAGGTCACCGATATCCTGCCCAAGCGTGAAGACGCCGTGCAGCAAAACGCGCCGGTCGCTGAGGAGGCTTGATCCATGGCAAAGACGATTGTTGTCAAACAGATCGGCAGCCCGATCCGCCGCCCCGCCATCCAGCGCCAGACGCTGATCGGGCTGGGCCTGAATAAGATGCACAAGACCCGCGAGTTGGAGGATACCCCTGCAGTGCGCGGTATGGTCGCCAAGATATCGCATCTGGTTGAGATCATCGAAGAACGCGGCTGACAGGCTTTGGTGGGTTTCACCCACCCTACATATGGGTCGCGGTAGGGTGGGTGAAACCCACCATTACCGACCCGATCACAAGGACACCCGGCAGGTTTGTCGAGTGTCCTGTTTTTAAGCCGGTGCACGGCAACGGATGTGCCAAGCCCCTCTTGAACATCGCCGCTACACCAGCTATACGCCGCCGGTGGCCTGATAGAGGCCCATAGAAAACCAAGAAACGCCGTGGTTGGCCCAATCGCTTCGGGGGTCACATCCGGCAAAGGAGAAGCGAAATGAAATTGAATGAACTCCGGGACAATCCCGGTGCGACAAAACGCGCAAAACGCATTGGCCGTGGTCCGGGCTCTGGCAAGGGCAAAACCGGTGGACGCGGTATCAAAGGGCAGAAATCCCGTTCGGGTGTAGCCATCAATGGCTATGAGGGCGGTCAGATGCCACTCTACCAACGGCTGCCGAAGCGTGGGTTCAACAACCCGAACGCCAAGCGCTATGCGGTTATCAACCTTGGTATCCTGCAGAAATTCATCGATGCGGGCAAACTGGACACCGGCAAGCCAATCACCGATGCCGAACTGATTGCCAGCGGCCTTGTCCGCCGGGTCCGCGATGGCGTGCGCCTGCTTGCCAAGGGTGAGTTGACGGCAAAGGTTGAACTGACTGTTGCCGGTGCCTCTAAATCGGCCATTGAAGCGGTCGAAAAAGCGGGCGGCAAAGTCACAGTCACAACTCCGGTCAAGGCGGCCGCGGAAGAATAAGGGTTGTGGGGCGCGGCCCCGCGCCCTAAATCCCAAAGGGAACGATTTCGCACCGCCAGGCCAACAGGCCGGGGCGGTGCCGTCATGGGAGGGCCTTCATGGCATCAGCGGCGGAACAGATGGCGGCGAACCTCAATTGGGGCTCGTTCGGCAAGGCCAAGGAACTGCAGGCGCGCATCCTTTTTGCAATCGCTTTGCTGATTGTCTATCGGATTGGCACTTATATTCCGGTCCCGGGCATCGACACGGATGCCCTGAAGCAATTCTTTGAAGAAGCAGGGCAGGGTATCGGTGGCATGGTGGTCGCCTTTACGGGCGGCGCAGTCAGTCGTGGTGCTGTGTTTGGTCTGGGGATCATGCCCTATATCTCGGCTTCGATTATCGTGCAGTTGCTGTCCGCGATGTACCCGCCTTGGGAAGCCTTGAAAAAAGAAGGCGAGATGGGGCGCAAGAAGCTGAACCAGTACACCCGCTATGGCACGGTGTTCCTGGCCACCGTGCAGGCCTATGGCATCTCGGTCGGGCTTGAAGGCCAGGAACTGGCGCTGGATCCGGGCTGGTTCTTCCGCGCAACCTGCGTCATTTCGCTTGTATGTGGCTCTATGCTGCTACTATGGCTCGGCGAACAGATAACTCAGCGCGGGATCGGCAACGGTGTCTCGCTGATCATCTTTACCGGCATCATTGCCGAACTGCCCGCAGGCATTGCCCAGTTCCTCAGCCAAGGCCGTCAGGGGGTTTACTCCACAGGCTTTGTTATGGGGCTGATCGTTATGGCGATTGCGCTTGTCATCTTCATCGTCTTCATGGAGCGTGCCCTGCGTAAGATTCACATCCAGTACCCGCGCCGTCAGGTCGGGCAGAAGATGTATGGCGGTGAAAGCTCTCACCTGCCGATCAAGCTGAACCCCGCTGGCGTGATCCCTGCGATTTTTGCCTCGGCGGTACTGCTGCTGCCGGTGACGTTTTCGGGTTTCTCTGATCCGACCGGCGAAGGGATTATGAGCTACATTCTGGCTTATCTTGGCAGGGGACAACCGCTCTACCTGCTGCTGTTTGCCGCGATGATCATCTTCTTCACCTATTTCTATACAGCCAACGTGTCGTTCAAGTCCGAAGATGTGGCCGATAATCTCAAGAAACAAGGTGGGTTCGTGCCCGGTATCCGACCTGGTGCCCGGACGGTGGAGTATCTCGACTATGTCGTTGCTCGCATCCTTGCGGTCGGTTCACTCTATCTTTCGTTTGTTTGTCTGCTGCCAGAAATGCTGTTCTCTAGCTCTGGTCAACTTGTGCCGTTCTTCTTCGGCGGTACCTCGTTGTTAATCGTTGTCTCGGTGACCATGGACACGATCAACCAGGTGCAAAGCCATATGCTGGCACACCAGTATGAGGGTCTGATCGAGAAGTCACAGCTGCGCGGCCGTTCAAAAGGCAAGACCCGGACACGTAGGAAGCTGAACCGATGAACATCATCCTGATCGGGCCACCTGGTGCAGGCAAGGGAACGCAGGCGCATCGGCTGGTGGCCGAACGCGGGATGATACAACTATCGACAGGTGACATGCTGCGTGAAGCCCGGACATCAGGAACCGAGATGGGCCGTAAGGTGGCCGAGGTGATGGATCGCGGTCAGTTGGTCACAGACGAGATCGTTATCGGTCTGATTGCGGAAAAACTCGATGGTCCAACCGAGGGCGGTTTCATCTTTGATGGTTTCCCCCGGACGCTGGCACAGGCTGATGCACTGGCAGACCTGCTGGCACAAAAGGGTGCCAGGTTGGATGCTGTGGTTGAAATGTCCGTGGCCAAGGATGAAGAACTGGTGCGTCGGGTTTCGGGACGGTTCACATGTGCAACCTGCGGCGAGGTTTTTCACGACGAAACCAAGAAGCCAGCCGTAGAGAGTGTTTGTGACAAATGTGGCGGGACTGAATTTAAGCGCCGCGAAGACGACAATGCCGAAACCATGCGCACGCGCTTGCTGGCCTATTACAAGCAGACCTCGCCTCTTATCGGGTATTATCACGCCAAAGGGCAACTCAAGAGCATTGAGGGATTGGGCAAGATTGACGAGGTTGCCGCGCGTCTTGCAGCGTCCTTGGATAGCTGAAAAGCTTGATATCGGATCGTTTTGCCCGCGCTTTTCGTGGTTCGGGCAAATAAGTCCTTGACGCGCCCCAGCGTGATTCTATAAGTCCGCATCTCTTAACGTATGAGTCGGGCTTTTCCCTGATTTTGCGATTGGGATCGGAAGCGCCCGCCTTAGGCGGGTGTCGTTGTGAAAAAAGGTTCTGGTGCTACGGAACCGCAATGAAAGATCGGAGACGACTTTGGCACGTATTGCAGGCGTGAACATCCCGACGAACAAGCGGGTGCATATCGCATTGACTTATATTCATGGTATCGGCCACAGCACGGCGCAGGAAATCTGTGCATCGACTGGTATCGACCCTACCGCCCGCGTGAACGAACTGTCGGATGCCGACGTTCTGAAAATCCGCGAGCACATTGACGCGAACGTTACCGTCGAAGGTGATCTGCGTCGTGAAACCCAGATGAACATCAAGCGTCTGATGGATCTGGGCTGCTATCGCGGTCTGCGCCATCGTCGTAAGCTGCCCGTTCGTGGTCAGCGGACCCACACCAACGCCCGCACCCGCAAGGGCAAGGCCGTCGCCATTGCCGGCAAGAAGAAATAAGGGGACGGGACCATGGCACGTGATACAAAGACCCGCAGCAAGCGGAAGGTCAAAAAGAACATCACCGCTGGCGTCGCGCATGTAAATGCCAGCTTCAACAACACCAAGATCCTGATCGCCGATGTGCAGGGCAACGCCATTTCCTGGTCGTCTGCGGGCACCATGGGCTTCAAGGGCTCGCGGAAATCCACACCTTATGCAGCACAGATGGCGGCAGAAGATGCGGGTAAGAAGGCGCAGGAACATGGTATGAAGACGCTTGAGGTTGAGGTTCAGGGCCCGGGCTCTGGCCGCGAAAGCGCACTGCGCGCCTTGGGTGCCGTCGGGTTTACCATCACCGCGATCCGCGATGTGACCCCGATTGCCCATAATGGCTGTCGTCCGCCCAAACGCCGTCGCGTCTGATCTGACATTTTCTGGACCGGACGGCGTCAGCGGGCGCGGTCCGGCCAGTCCTGTTTTCACCTCGGGGGTACCCGCCGCAGAATACGGATCAAGGCAGGTACGAGCATGGAGGCTATATAATGATCCACAAGAACTGGCAGGAACTTATTCGACCCACCGCACTGGACATAAAGCCAGGCGCGGATGCACAACGTCAGGCAACCGCCATTGCCGAACCGCTTGAGCGGGGTTTTGGTCTGACGCTTGGCAATGCGCTCCGTCGGGTGCTTTTATCCTCGCTTCAGGGTGCTGCGATTACATCTGTGCAGATCGACAATGTGCTGCACGAGTTTTCGTCGGTAGCCGGTGTGCGTGAAGACGTCACAGATATCGTTCTAAACCTCAAGGGTGTGTCCTTGTCGATGGAGGTTGAGGGGCCGAAACGCCTGTCGATTAACAAGACTGGGCCGGGTGTCGTCACAGCCGGAGATATCATGGAGACCAACGGCATTTCGGTTCTGAACAAGGACCACGTCATTTGTCACCTGGATGATGGCGCAACCCTGTTTATGGAACTGACGGTTGAGACTGGAAAAGGCTATGTCGCAGCTGACAAGAACCGGCCCGAGGATGCGCCGATTGGTCTGATCTCGGTCGATGCGCTTTTCAGCCCGGTTACGAAGGTCAGCTATAAGGTCGAACCGACCCGTGAAGGTCAGGTTCTTGACTATGACAAGCTAACGCTGAAGGTCGAAACCGACGGCTCGATCACACCAGAGGATGCAATCGCATTTGCTGCGCGCATTCTGCAGGACCAGTTGCAGGTCTTCGTCAACTTTGACGAGCCGGAAGCTGCCGGCCGCGCCGAGGAAGAGGACGATCTGGAGTTCAACCCGCTGCTGCTTAAGAAAGTGGACGAGTTGGAACTGTCGGTCCGTTCGGCCAACTGCCTGAAGAACGACAACATCGTTTATATCGGCGACCTAATCCAGAAGACCGAAGCTGAAATGCTGCGCACGCCGAATTTCGGCCGCAAGTCGTTGAACGAGATCAAAGAGGTGCTGTCAGGCATGGGCCTGCATCTGGGCATGGATATCGTCGACTGGCCGCCAGAGAATATAGAAGACCTCGCCAAGAAATACGAGGATCACTTCTGAGCCATGGTGGGTTTCACCCACCCTACAAGGTTTCGCGCCAGTAGGGTGGGTGACAACCCACCAAAACCGGGCAATCCCGCCCCAAGGAGAAAGCGCCGCACGCATGGCGCTTCAGACAAAGTATAAATAAGGATAGATATCATGCGTCACGGACACGGATACCGTAAACTCAACCGCACCCACGAACACCGCAAGGCGATGTTTGCCAACATGGCGGGTTCTTTGATCGAACATGAGCAGATCAAAACCACCCTGCCGAAAGCCAAGGAACTTAAGCGCATTGCCGACAAGCTGATCACGCTGGGCAAGCGCGGAGATCTGCATGCCCGCCGTCAGGCGGCTGCTCAGTTGAAGCAGGACATGCACGTCTCTAAGTTGTTCGACGTGTTGGGTGAGCGCTACAAAGAGCGTCCGGGCGGCTATGTCCGCGTTCTGAAAGCGGGCTTCCGCTACGGTGATATGGCGCCGATGGCGATTGTTGAACTGGTTGATCGCGACCCGGACGCAAAGGGCGCTGCAGACCGCGCCCGGCTTGAAGCTGAAGAAGCCTCTGAAGATTGATCAAAGGGCCGCCTTCGGGTGGCCTTTTTACTTTGCGGATGACAGGATCAGCGGAAACGCTGGTCTTCCCCGCAACATGCCCTAGACTTCCTGCATGGCTGACCTTTTTGACACCGCTGCTGCCGAACCGTCGCAGGACGCGCCGCGCCCCTTGGCAGATCGGCTTCGTCCGGCCAGCATTGCCGATGTGATCGGTCAAGGCCATGTGCTGGGGCCGGATGCTCCGTTGGGCCGGATGCTGGCTGCGCGCAACCTGACCTCCGTTATTTTCTGGGGCCCGCCTGGGGTCGGCAAGACCACCATTGCGCGCCTGTTGGCAGATAGCACCGATCTCGCCTTTGTTCAGATCAGCGCGATCTTCACCGGCGTTCCGGAACTGCGCAAAGTGTTTGAGGCCGCAAAACTGCGCCGCACCAACGGGCAGGGCACGCTTTTGTTCGTTGACGAAATCCACCGGTTCAACAAGGCGCAACAGGACGGGTTTCTGCCGCATATGGAAGATGGCACTATAGTCCTTGTGGGGGCCACAACGGAAAACCCGTCCTTTGAACTGAACTCCGCTTTGTTGTCGCGCGCGCAGGTTTTGGTGCTCGACCGGCTCAGCCCTGCAGATCTGGAATTGATGGCGAAGCGGGCCGAGGCGTTGATGGACCGACCGCTGCCCCTAACCGCAGGGGCGCGCGAGACCTTAATCGACATGGCCGATGGCGACGGCCGGGCGCTGCTGAACCTGCTGGAACAGGCCTTTACCTGGGATGACAAGGTCGATCGCGACGGGCTGGAGACCCGCCTGTCGCGGCGCGCCCTGAAATACGACAAGACCGGGGAAGAGCATTACAACCTGATCTCGGCCCTCCATAAATCGGTGCGCGGCTCGGACCCTGATGCGGCCCTATACTGGCTGGCCCGGATGCTTAAGGGGGGCGAGGATCCGCGCTTTCTGGCCCGGCGCATCACCCGGATGGCGGTGGAGGATATCGGGCTGGCCGATCCGCAGGCGCAGGTCCACTGCCTGTCCGCCTGGCAAACCTATGAACGTCTGGGCAGCCCCGAGGGAGAGTTGGCGCTGGCTCAGGCGGTGATCTATCTGGCACTGGCCCCGAAATCCAACGCAGCCTATGTCGCCTATAAAGCGTCCATGAAAACGGCGGGCAAAACCGGGTCGTTGATGCCGCCTAAACATATCCTGAACGCGCCGACCGGGCTTATGAAAAACGAAGGGTATGGCGCGGGCTATGAATATGATCACGACACCGATCTGGGTTTTTCCGGGCAGACCTATTTTCCCGACGATATGAAACGCGAGGTCTATTACCAGCCCGTCGAACGCGGGTATGAGCGTGAGATGAAAAAGCGTCTCGATTTCTTTGCAAAGCACCGCAAATGACCCCCGAATTGTCCGCCGATTGTGCCCAGTGTCAGGGCTTGTGCTGCATGGCGCTAGCCTTTGATGCGGGTGAGATGTTCGGGGCGGACAAACCAGCGGGCCAGCCCTGCCGCCACCTGAACCCGGATTATGGCTGCGCTATCCATAAGCAGCGCGAGGATCAGGGATATCGTGGCTGCATCGGCTATGACTGTCAGGGGGCTGGGCAGCGGGTGTGTCAGGAGGTGCTGGCGGGCCTGAACTGGCGTGACGACGCGGCGACCAAACACCACTTTCTTGAGGCATTTCAGGCCATGCGCCAGGTGCACCGTTTGCTTGATCTGCTGCACCTTGCCGGGCAACTGCCGCTAACCGTGCCGCAGCGCGAAGCCCTGCATGCGTTGCGGGCGGATCTGTGCCCGGATCAGTGGGATGAGGCCTCACTGGCGGCATTCCAGACCGGCCCGCTGCCTGGCGCTGTCCGCACGTATCTTCAGGGATTGCGTGGCCAGGTGCCAGCGCCGCGTGCTTGACAAACGGCCCTGCGTTTGAGCATTGGCTTTCATGACCCGAGGTTTCCAATGATCCCGATCCTGCAAGTTGCCCTTGGTGGCGCCGTTGGTGCTGTTCTGCGCTATCTGTCCGTGACACAGGCGGCGGTCTGGTTTGGCACGGCATTCCCGTTTGGCACGATGTTCGTCAATATCGCGGGCTCTTTCCTTATGGGGCTGGCGGCGCATCTGTTGCTGCGTGATGGTGCTGTGCTGTCGACCTCTCCTTTGATTATAGCCGGTGTGCTGGGCGGGTTCACCACGTTCTCGGCGTTTTCGCTGGATGCGATCGGACTTTATGAAAATGGCCAGGTTGGGGGCGCGGTGCTTTATGTTGTCGGCTCTGTTTTGCTGTCCTTGCTGGCCCTTGTTTTGGGCCTGTGGCTGGCGCGGGGACTGACATGAGCGGTGTGCAGACGATAGAGATTGATGCCGATGGCCAGGATCAGCGTCTTGATCGCTGGCTGCGCAAACGGTTTCCGCATGTCACCCAAGGCCGCATTGAAAAGATGTGCCGCAAGGGAGAGTTGCGGCTGGATGGCGGGCGGGTAAAAGCGAATACGCGGCTAAGCGAAGGGCAGGTGCTGCGTGTGCCGCCCTTGCCTGAAAACACCGCACCAGCGCGGGAAAGACCACAGATCAACGAGGCCGATGCCCGAATGATCCGCGACTGCGTGATTTATCGCGATGCAGATGTCCTGGCCCTGAACAAGCCTGCCGGGCTGGCGGTGCAGGGTGGGTCAGGTCAGCACCGGCATGTGGATGGGCTGGCCGAGGCGTTGCGGTTTGACGCGGACGAGCCGCCCCGGTTGGTGCATCGACTGGACAAGGACACCTCGGGCGTGTTGCTGCTGGCGCGCAGCGGCCGGGCGGCAGCGGCGCTGGCGCGTGCCTTTCAGTCGCGTGAGACGCGCAAGATTTATTGGGCTGCGGTTGCCGGGGTGCCCAAGCCGTCTGCCGGTACGATCCGCTATGGCCTTGTCAAACAGGCCGGGCATGGACCGCATGGGGCGGGGGAAAAGATGATCTGCGTTCACCCCAACCGGATTGGCGATACGGACGGGGCGAAACGGGCGACAACCGACTATATGGTGCTAGAAAAGGCCGCACAGCGCGCCGCCTGGGTGGCGCTGTCACCAATCACCGGGCGCACCCATCAGTTGCGTGCGCATATGGCTGAGATTGGCGCGCCGATTGTCGGGGATGGCAAATATGGCGGCAACTCTCAGACCAACGAGGGCGACGGCTGGGGCGCGCAACTGGGCGGCGATGTCAGCCGCAAGCTGCATCTTCATGCCCGGTCCCTGACCCTGACCCACCCGGTAAGTGGCGCTGTGCTGACCCTGACCGCGCCACTGCCCGAGCATATGGAAAAGACATGGGACATCCTGGGCTGGTCGCCCGGCGATGCCCCGGAGGATCCGTTTGAGGTGGGTGAATGACCTCACTGATCCTTTTTGATGTAGATGGCACACTGATCGACAGTCAGGAACTGATTGTGTCGGCCATGACCCGTGCGCTGCAATTGCACGATCTGGCGATCCCGCCGCGGGATCAGATTCTGGCGGTTGTTGGCCTGTCACTGCACGAGGGGATGGCCGCGCTGAAGCCCGACCTGAACGACGCGCTTTACGATCAACTGACCACCACCTATCGCGATGGGTTCATCCGCCAGCGACGGGAGTCTGGGGGTGAGGCACTGGCACCGTTCTACCCCGGGGCGCATCAAGCCCTGCAACGGTTGAAATCGGCAGGCCACAAGTTGGGCCTCGCCACCGGCAAGGCTATGCGCGGCGTCGAGCACACGATTGAAACTCATGGGTTGCATGGCCTGTTTGATACGATCCAGACGGCCGATACACATCCGTCCAAGCCGCATCCCTCTATGCTGCTGACCGCAATGCAGGAGGTTGGTGCAGACCCATCCCGAACCGTGTTCATCGGGGATACCGAATTTGATATCGATATGGGCTGTGCTGCCGGTGTGGGGACCGTCGGCGTCGGCTGGGGCTATCACCCGCAGGCGCGTCTTGCAAAGGCGGATCGCTTGATCGCCAGCTTTGACGCGTTGGATGCGGCAGTTCACGAGCTAATCGGAGGGGCATCATGAGCCTGCAGGTCCCGCGCCGTTTCTGGACAGATGTTGCCGTGGTGCAGGAAGGGCAGGGGTATGCTGTGCGGCTGGACGACAAGCCGCTGCGCACCCCGCATAAATCCCTCCTGCTACTGCCCAACCGTGGGTTGGCTGATGCCCTCGCCGCAGAATGGCAGGCCGTTGGCGATACGATTGATCCCGAGGTGATGTCCATCACCCGCAGCGCCAATTCCGCCATCGACAAAGTTGCCCCGCAAAAGGCGGCAGTGGCCGCGATGCTGGCCGATTATGCGGGCACAGACCTGCTTTGCTATCGTGCAGAGACCCCGCAAGGGCTGGTGCAGCGCCAGGCTGCCGCATGGGACCACTGGCTGGACTGGTCCCGAACCCGTCATGATGCGCCGCTTGTCGCTGCAGCCGGTGTAATGCATCACCCGCAACCCCCAGACAGCCTGTTCCGGCTGGCCGCTGCGGTCACCGCCCATGATGCGTTCGAGATGACGGCGCTGCATGACCTGATCACCCTGGCGGGCTCCTGCGTGCTGGGGCTCGCGATTTCGGACGGGGCGCTGGATGCTGACGAGGCCTGGAGCCTGTCTCGCATCGACGAGGACTGGCAAGCAGAGCAATGGGGCCAGGATGAAGAGGCAGAGGCCGCAGCGGCCGTCAAGCACGCCGCTTTGCGCCAAGCTGAAAGATTTCTGGCACTGGTAAGAAAGGGCGATTGATGCGCTATGCAGAATCAGCGGCAGAATTGATGCCAATGGACAAAATCGCGTCTATGTCCGGGCTAGACTTCCTGACCGGAATACTGGAAGGACGCCACCCGGCGCCCCCAATCGGCCAGACAATGAATTTTCACATGCATGCGGTTGAGGAAGGCTCTGTTACCTTTCGGGGCGTTCCGACATTCTCGGTCATGAACCCCATTGGTACCATCCATGGCGGTTGGTTCGGCACGCTGCTGGACAGTTGCATGGCCTGCGCCGTGCAAAGCCGACTGCCCGCCGGTATGGTCTATACGACCCTGGAATTCGGTATCAACATCGTCCGGCCCCTGCTGGATGACAGCGGGCCGGTGCTGGCCATTGGCACAACAACGCATGTCGGGCGCCGTACCGGCCTGGCCGAGGGGCGCATTATCGGCGAGGCGGACGGCAAACTTTATGCCACCGGTACGACCACCTGCATGGCGATCCCTTGGCATAGCGATTCTGCCGGGTGAGGGCAAAATCCGGTGGCATTTTGATGAATCTCCCGAGTTTCAGTCAGTTGCGCGGCGATATTGAGGTATGCTTTCGCATAGAGCCGATCACGCGCCGCGAAAGATTTATCGCACTATCTGAGCCGCTAAGCGGTAGATATGCTTGAGTGCGACCAAGGTTCTGGTGCTCATCACGACGCTTCAGAACACTAAGCTGTTATAGGTTTCTTCCACGTCAGACTTGACCTTTTTCACGGTTGTTTCATTGTTGTGGCGCTTGTCGGGTTTTTCGGACCCGACAAAAATCTTAAATCCGGCGGCAAGGCCGGACAAAAAGCCCTTGATGGGCAGACACAGGAAGAGGTCAAATATGAAAACATCCATTTTCCTCGGCACGCTGACGGCCGCTGGTCTTGCGGCTGGCCTGGCTGGCGCGGCGACGCTTGACGACATCAAAGCCAACGGTGTGCTGAAATGTGGCGTGTCGACTGGCCTGGTTGGCTTCGCGTCGCCCGATGCTAATGGCAACTGGGAAGGCTTTGACATTGCGGTTTGTCGTGCTGTTGCCGCCGCTGTGCTGGGCGACCCGCAAGCCATCGAATTTGTACCGCTGACCACCAAGATGCGCTTTACGGCGTTGGCATCGGGGGAGGTAGATGTGCTGTCGCGCAACACTACCTGGACCTTCCAGCGCGATGTCGAACTCAAGATGACCTTTGTTGGCGTCAACTACTACGATGGTCAGGGCTTCATGGTGCGCAAAGATCTGGGCGTGTCCTCGGCCAAGGAACTTGATGGTGCGACCGTCTGCATCCAGACCGGTACCACGACCGAGCTGAACCTGGCCGACTATTTCCGCACCAACAATATCAGCTATGAGCCGGTGCCGATCGAAACCAACGCCGAAGCACAGCAGCAGTACCTGGCTGGTGCCTGCGACGTCTACACCACTGACGCATCCGCGCTGGCTGCGACCCGTGCAACTTTCGAAGATTCGGATGCACATGTGCTGCTGCCTGAAATCATCTCGAAAGAGCCGCTCGGACCACTTGTCCGTCAGGGCGATGACCAGTGGGCTGATATCGTGCGTTGGACCCTGAACGCGCTGATCACAGCTGAAGAGCTTGGCGTAACCTCGGCCAATCTGGATGAAATGGCCAACGGCACCAACAACCCGGAAATCAACCGTCTGCTGGGCACCGAAGGTGAACTCGGCGCGATGCTGGGTCTGGATGCTGACTGGGCAAAACGCGCGATTGCTGCGGGGGGCAACTATGGTGAGATCTTTGCCTCCAATATCGGCGAAGGTACACCGATCGCACTGGCGCGCGGTCTGAACGCGCAGTGGACCCAGGGTGGTCTGATCTACTCGCCGCCGTTCCGGTAAGATTGATCAAAGCAAGGGCGCGCCTCACCGGCGCGCCCTTCGCGATTCAAGGGTAAAAATAATGGCCGGGTTTTAGGCAAGGCGGGATCAACCCACCTGCGAGAGACGCCCTGGCTGGCAAACGACAAGGAGGTGCCGCGCATGGCCGCGATCACCGACGAGACGGAGAAGTCATTCCGTCTTAACATGCTTATCTACGACACGCGCTACAGGTCGCTGACGATCCAGGTCGTCGCCCTAATCGGCTTTATGCTGCTGGTTGGCTGGCTGGTGTCGAATATGTTCATCAACCTCGAGGCACAGGGCAAGGAGCTAGGCTTCGGTTTTTTGGACACACCTGCAGGTTACGATATCAGTCAAAGATTGATCAACTATAATTCACAAAGCATGCATTGGGAGGCAGCTCTTGTGGGGTTGCTCAACACTTTGCTGGTGGCGTTTTTGGGCTGTATTGCTGCAACGATAATAGGTGTTTTCGTCGGCGTAATGCGTCTGTCGAAGAACTGGTTGATTGCGCGCCTGATGACCATCTATGTGGAAATGTTCCGCAATGTGCCGGTCCTGCTTTGGATCGTGTTTGCGATGGCGATCTTTATCGAAAGCCTGCCAAAGCCCAAAGAGTTTCGCGGTGACGAGGCCGAAGCAACGATGTCCCTGTTTGGCAGCACGGCTGTATCCAATCAGGGTGTGTTTATCCCGCGGCCTATGTTTGGTGACTATGCCTGGGTGCTGTTTCTGGTGCTCGTGTTGTCTTATCTGGCGGTCAGATGGGTCAGGCAGCGGGCTGATAGCATTCAGCAGCGGACTGGCGATCGGCCGGGGACTTTCCTGATCTCGACCGCAATTTTTGTCATCCCTGTCATGATTGCTTATTTCGCGGTTTCCTCAGTAACGACGCAGGCACCGCAAAGCTTTGTCGCAGTAAATATCAAAGACGCGTCAAGCGTCAGCAATCTGTCCAAGGATGGTGGCAAAGTTGATTATTGCCATTCTGGCGGGTCAGCGGCGTCGCTGATGGCGTTGCAGATGCTGGAGGCAGAAGAGGTCAAATTCCGGCGCAAGCAGTATTTCAGCCCATCTGCTGCCCAGGACGCGCTTTTGAACGGAAGGTGCAATCTGATAGCTGTTCCTGCTGAGAAAGCTATCGAAGTTGCACAAAGCGTCAAGAATACCCTTGGCGAGGAAGCATCTATTGTCATCCTCGAAAGCGATCTTAAACAGGGTCGCGCGGTGGAAGTTGAGTTTCCCAAGATGGCCGAAGAGGGTATAGCGCGCTTTGAAGGCGGGCTGATGCTGCGTAACTCGCTGATTGCGCTTTGGTTGGCGCTTAGTCTTTATACTGCGGCCTATATCGCCGAGATTGTCCGGGCAGGTATCCTGTCCGTATCCAGGGGCCAGAGCGAGGCGGCTTCGGCCCTGGGGCTTCGCCCCAACCGTACGATGCGTCTGGTCATCTTGCCTCAGGCGCTTCGGGTGATCATTCCGCCGCTGATCTCGAACTATTTGAACCTGACCAAGAACTCCTCTTTGGCGATTGCGGTCGGCTATATGGATATCACCGGCACATTGGGTGGGATTACCATGAACCAGACTGGGCGCGAGATGGAGTGTATCCTTATTCTGATGCTGATCTATCTGGCCATTTCACTGACCGTCTCGGCGGTGATGAACTGGTACAACAATTCTATCAAACTGAAGGAGCGGTGAGATGAACGATACACATCAGCACAAGCTTGCCGCCTATGTCCGCGACGAAATGTTGCCGGAAAGCCCGCCACCCACCCGTGAGGCGGGAGTGGTCAAATGGATGCGCGAAAACCTGTTTTCCAGCATCCCGAACGCGATCCTGACAGTCATTTCGGCGGCCTTCATCCTGTATGTTGTCGGCTTCGTTCTGGACTGGGCTTTGCATTACTCCTGGACTGCAAACTCCCTAAGTGAATGCCGCGATCAGATCAAGGAAGCCTATGGCGAGGGGCAGCACGGGGCTTGCTGGGCTGTGATCCGGGACCGGTTCCTGCAACTGATCTACGGGTTCTATCCGCCAGAGTACTACTGGCGGATCAATCTGGCCTTCGTTCTGATGCTGGTGGCACTGGCCCCGGCCCTGTTCACCGAGTTGCCGCGCAAGATGTTGTGGTTCTCGGTCATCTATCCTTTTGTCGGCTACTGGCTGATCTGGGGTGGGTCGATCCTTGCGCCGGTCCTGGTGTTGCTGGGTTTTGTTCTGGGTTATCTGGCCTTCCGCCTGACGCAACCGGTGGGCGGTGAACTGGGGGCTGTGATCGCGGCTATTCTGGTGCCACTGCTTTGGTGGCTGGTCGCGGTCGGGCCGATCAACTACAACGTGACCAATGCCATTGGCGCATCGCAGATGGCGTCGACCATAACCAGCTATGAAACGCAGATCGCCGGTCTGGAGAGCGAGATCGCCGATCTGCAAGGCCAGATGGACGAGCTTGAACGCGGTTCACGCGCCAGGGAAAACCTGGCCAGCTTGCAAAGCGCCCGCAAGACCGTGCTGAGTGCTGCAAAGCGCACGTTGGTCGGGTTGCAAAAACTACCTGAGCGTGAGGAAAAGTATCCCAAGGCACAGGCAAAGGCAGAGAAGCTGCGTGCCGAGTTGCCTGAATCCGTGGCCAAGTTCGAAGACATCAATGCGGCGTCCAGCAACATCCCAGCGGATGATCGACGTGCACTGCAGGCAGCGTTGAATGCGGAAAGTGCTGCACGGACCCTCAAAGGGCAGATTGATCTGGCCTATGCCCAGGCCGGACGGATCGGCCTGCCGCCAGTGCCGTCCTCTGACATGGGCGGGTTCTCTCTGTCCCTGATCATCGGGATTACAGGTATCGTCTGCTCTTTGCCGCTGGGTATTCTGCTGGCGCTGGGTCGCCAATCGAACCTGTTCATCATCCGGTCGCTTAGTGTTGGCTTTATCGAGTTCATCCGGGGCGTGCCGCTGATCACCCTGTTGTTCGTGGCCTCTACCTTGCTGAACTATTTCCTGCCCAAGGGTACGGATTTCGACAAGCTGCTGCGGGTCATCATCATGGTGACGCTGTTCGCCTCGGCCTATATGGCCGAAGTTGTGCGCGGCGGTCTGGCGGCTTTGCCGCGCGGACAGTATGAGGGCGGGGATTCACTCGGCCTGAACTACTGGCAGGCACAGCGGCTGATTATCCTGCCACAAGCGCTGAAAATCTCGATCCCGAATATCGTTTCGACCTTCATCGGGTTGTTCAAGGATACCGCGCTGGTGTCGATCATCGCCCTGCTGGACCCGATAGGTCTGGCGACGTCGATCCGATCTGACACCGACTGGAACGGCATCGTCTGGGAGCTTTATGCCTTTATCGGGCTGATGTTCTTCATCTTCTGCTTCTCGATGTCACGTTACTCAATGTATCTGGAGCGCAAGCTTCAGACTGATCACCGTTAAGGAGGCCTTTATGGCTGAAACAGCTGAAATCGACCGCTCAAAGATGGAAGTCTCGGACGAGGTTGCCATTCAGATAACCGATATGAACAAGTGGTACGGGTCTTTCCATGTGCTGCGCGATATCAACCTGACCGTGTATAACGGAGAACGGATCGTGATCTGCGGCCCGTCTGGCTCGGGCAAATCGACATTGATCCGCTGCATCAACCGGCTGGAAGAGCACCAGCAGGGCAAGATCGTCGTGGATGGAACAGAGCTGAGCTCGGACCTCAAGAACATTGACAAAGTACGGTCCGAGGTTGGGATGTGTTTCCAGCACTTCAATCTGTTCCCGCATCTGACCATCCTGGAAAACTGCACGCTGGCCCCGATCTGGGTGCGCAAGGTTCCCAAGAAGGAAGCCGAAGAAACAGCGATGCACTATCTGGAAAAGGTTAAGATCCCGGATCAGGCGCTGAAATACCCGGGGCAGTTGTCCGGTGGTCAGCAGCAGCGTGTGGCGATTGCCCGGTCGCTTTGCATGAAGCCGCGGATCATGCTGTTCGATGAGCCGACCTCGGCCCTTGATCCCGAAATGATCAAGGAAGTTCTCGATACCATGATCGAACTGGCCGAAGAGGGCATGACCATGTTGTGCGTCACCCACGAGATGGGCTTTGCACGGCAGGTGGCCAACCGGGTGATCTTTATGGATGCGGGTCAGATTGTTGAGCAGAATGAGCCGGAAGAGTTCTTCAACAACCCGCAGTCGGACCGGACCAAACTGTTCCTGAGCCAGATCCTCGGCCACTGAGGTTTTCTCATAGCCAGGTGCCGAATCACCGGGGTATCGAGCCCCGGCAGATTCGGCTTTGGCGCTCGGTTTTGTGGCTCTGCCTGGGGACGGTGTTGGATGATTTTCTGAGAGGTGCTTGAGGAACAATCCTGTCCCTCAAGCACCTTTTTGATTTTGGGGGATGGTGCGCCTCAAGGGTAAACGGGCTTGCGCCCGCCGCTGGCGCGGCCCTTGACCCACCTTAGAGGAGCAGCGGGCGCGGGGTTTGGAAGGCGACGCACTGCCCTTGTTCAAAGTTAAGGTCGGCCCAGTTCCCTATGTCAAAGCGCAGGATAGTGGTGGCCCCGGTGGGGTAGTGGTCAAAAGCCGGATCGGTGGGTGGGGTGTCGACTAGACGGTGGGCAAGCTCGGCAATGTCGGGATTGTGCCCCAGGACAAGCAGCGTGGTCGCGCTTTCGCTTTTGATCAGATCGAAGATTTTCCCAGCGGTTGCGTGATAAAGGGCGGGCAGAAACCGGGCCTCAATCGGCAGGTCCAGCCCGGCCCAGGTCTCACGCGTCCGGGCAGCATCCGAGACTAGCGCGTCATCCGGCACGAAGCCCTGATCACGCAGCCATTGGCCGAGGGCTGCAGCACTTTTGCGTCCGCGGCTGTTGAGGGGACGTTCGTGATCGGCCACGCCATGGCTCCAATCGGATTTGGCGTGACGCATTAGGGTCAGGGTTTTCACTTGGGCGGTCTCCGTCCTTTACCCATTTAGAATGGGTAGCAGGGCACGCCGGGGCAAGTCGATTGTATGACTTTGTCTTACGTGAAGGGTTATTCGATGCGCGTCCAGCTTCGCGGGATGGAGTTCAGCGGGCCATCCGGCTCAAACGACAGTCCTGTCTCCGTGCACCCGTAAATACCTGTTGCCCGACCGGTTAAACCGCTGGCATCAAAAGGCATGGTCATGCCCATCGTCGTCGCCTCGGCGGTGATGTCTGAAGTTAGGTTCCCGGTCCAAGAGGATATACCAGCGGTCTCAAACTCGCCTTGAGAGTCACCATTTAACGTGATCTGCACAGCTGGTGTGCCAGCCATCGTGACCTGAAACTGCAGGTCTTCAGCAAAAAGGCTAATGACCTGATCCTCGAATATCTGCATCTGCATGGTCCCACCTGTGGTGGTGACGCTTTCGGCCTCCATGACCACTTTCATGACATGCGCCATGTCATTGTATCGGCGTTCCAGATACCAATAAGACAGGGGTCGAGTTCCGCGTGTGCCGGCATGGCAGTAAGTAGTGCAAGGGCAAGATATTTGTGCATTTGTTTGATCCTGTATTTCGAAGATTCAACTGTATGTCGGTTCTCTGAAGTCCCGCGTTCAATCGCGTCGGCGGAAGGGCAGCAAAAGACTCCATGCCAGCCGCGACGGGCGCGCATCCTGCCAAGTCAGGCCGGTCGTCATTTCATCATGCCCCTTGGCCGGTTCAGCCCGATAGGTGCCAAACAGACGGTCCCATAAGGATAGTGAGAAACCGTAATTGGTGTCATGTTCGATCCGATCAATCGAGTGGTGGATGCGGTGCATGTCAGGGGTAACCACAAGCAGACGCAGGATCGCTTCGACCCGTTGAGGCAGTTTCAGATTGGCATGGTTGAAAATCGCCATACCGTTCAGAAGGATTTCGAACACGATGACCGACACCGGGTCGATCCCCAAGGCATAGACCGCACCGATCTTGACCAGCATGGAAAAGCCGATCTCCAGCGGGTGGAAGCGCAGCGCGGTAGAGGCGTCAATATCGCGATCCGCATGATGCACCCGGTGCAGACGCCACAGGAAAGGCACCTTATGCGTGATCAGATGCTGCGCCCAGATCAGGAAATCCAGGATCAGCACCGACAGGATCAGCTCTACGGCAAAAGGTAGGGAAACCAGATTGAACAGCCCCCATCCCTGCCGCCCCGCATCAATGGCAGCCCCCACGGCCAGCAACGGCACAGCGAGCGCCAACAGCCGCAACAGCGCAGCGCTGATCGCCACCATGCCCCAATTGGTCACCCAACGGGTGGCGCGGGTTTGCTGGCGTTGGCGGCGGGGGTGCCAAGCCTCGGCCAGCGCCATGATGGTGAAGATACCAAGGGTGCAGCCAAGTCGGATCAGCGCTTCGTGTTCCATGGTTGGCAGGATGGCGCGCGGAGCTGGGGTGGTCAATCCGGTACGGTGCCGCAGGTCAGCATTCAACGTTATGCTTTATATAATGGGCAACGCTCCGGTCCTCGCGCGTCGGATAGACCTCATCGAGCGGCATCAGGTCCCGCGCCTGATCAAAGCGGAAATTGCGAAAGTCGTCCCGCTTTTCGCACCAGGCCAGCAGTGTCCAACACTCGGTCCAGCCGAAGATACCGAGCGGCCACACGGTGCGCAGCGTGGGGGTGCCTTTCTTGTCGATGTAATCAAGGCGCAGCTTGGTACGGGTTTCGATGGCGATCCGGATCACCCCATGGCGCTGCCGCTGCTGATTGCCTTCGGGCAGGACCGGCACGCTATAGGGCTGGGTTTCCAGCATCCGCAGCGCCTCGTCATCCAGAATGGCACGGATTTTGGCCTCCGCCCCCTGGGCGGCGGCGGCCAGAACTGGATCGGTAAAGGCCTGCACCATCTGACCGCCGACAATCAGCGCCTGAACTTCATCGCGGGTAAACATGACCGGGGGTAACTCAAAGCCGGGGTCCAGCCGATAGCCAATGCCTGCTTCGCCGCTGATCGGCACGCCCGAGGCCATCAGATCCGCGATATCGCGATAAACGGTCCTGAGCGAGACCTCCAGCGCTTCGGCCAGGGCTTGACCTGTGACGGCCAAGCGCCGACCGCGCAGCTCCGCGACCAGGCGAAACAGGCGGTCGGCGCGCCGGCTCACGCGGCCTGCGCCGCTGCGGGTTTGGCAAAAGTCAACAGCGGCAGATGTGCCATCTGGATGGTGTCTTGGTCGATCATCTCCATAACCGCGCCTGCAGCGGGTACGGATTTGAACGCCGCCGAGGCGGCTTGAGCATTGGCGAGATCCGCCCAGTAGACCAGATCATGCCAGGTGCCGTCTTCCTCGCGCACCACGGTACGGTAGGAAAAGCCGGGCTGCTGCATCAGCCAGTCATTCAGCTTGTCCGAGGCGGCGACATAGTCGGCCTCTACTACATTGCTGCGTGTCTTGAAGCTGACTTTTTCAAGGGTCGGGGTCATCGGTTTTTCTCCTCAATTCTGCGCCGGAACTGGCGCTGAGGACGTTCTGCATCCCCCCTGCTGACAGCATAGTGTCAGTAGGGTTCGCGTGCAAAGGTTTGCGCGGCACAGCGGAATATCTGGTTAGGTTTGTCTACCTTTCCAGCCATCCAAGCAGTCGGTACATGTCGCCGTTTTCCTGCTATACTCGAGGAATAAATCCAGTGTTCGGCGAGTTCTGGCTCTGGTTCGCTCGCGGCGCTATCTGGGCTCGGAGGCTACTTAATAACTATACCCGCTTGACGCATACGTGAACCGCCCCGGTTTTGCCGGAGACTGTTGAGTTCGTATTTCAAGCTGCAATTTTGTCTGACTTCAAGGCTTGTTCGTATTTCTCCTCCGCTTCGATTGGTGTGATGTAGCCGAGAGGTTCGAGCAAGCGTTCCCTATTGAACCAATCGACCCATTGCAGGGTTTCCCATTCGACCTGGTCTTTGGACTTCCATGACCCCAGCCTGTTGATGACTTCCGTTTTGAACAGGCCGATGATTGTCTCAGCCAGTGCATTGTCATAGCTGTCGCCGACGCTGCCGACGGATGGCTCCAATCCTGCATCGACCAAACGCTCTGTGTACCTGATCGATACATATTGCGATCCCCGATCAGAATAATGGATCAGTTTCTCAGCAGGTCTGCGCGCATGGATCGCCTGTTCGAGCGCATCCAGAACGAACTGTGTGTCCTGTGTCGTCGACGCTTTCCAGCCGACGATCCGGTTAGCGAAGGTAT
>NZ_JBTLNE010000023.1:0-57665 GCF_054457435.1 Halovulum sp. GXIMD14793
TCAAAGCCTCATTCCGCCGGATCGCAACACGCTATGAAAAAACTTCAGCCAACTTCATGGCCATGATCAAACTCGCATCTATCAGGCTATGGTGTCAGTTTTACGAGTCCGCTGCCTAGTCGATTTCGGGTCTGGGCCGTCAACGGTCAGCATAGATTAAGTCAGCATTCCAAGTGTTCCGGTTAACGCAGCCGCTTCCCGGTTTTCTGATCGAACAGAAAGGCCCGCTCTGATGCCAGTGACAGGCCAACCCGCGTGCCTTCCTTTGATCGCTCATCGCCGCGTTCCTCGACCGTGATTTTCTCGCCTGTGCTTGAGATGAGATAGGCATAGGAAACGCCGCCCAAAGCTTCGGTTAGATCGACGGTGTGTGTGTCGCCAGTTGGGTCGATGGTCAGATGTTCCGGGCGCAGGCCAAGGCAAACCTCGGTGCCATCGGATGGCATTTGAACGGGCAGCGAGATGCTGGTTTGCAGGGCAGGGACCTCCACCGCGCCATCGCGCACCGTGCCGTCCAGGAAGTTCATGGCCGGAGAGCCGATGAAGCCAGCGACGAATTTGTTGTCGGGGTCGCGGTAAAGGTCCAGCGGCGCGCCGACCTGTTCGATATGGCCGCTGCGCAGCACCACGATCTTATCGGCCAATGTCATCGCTTCGACCTGATCATGGGTCACATAGATCATGGTCGCGCCGATTTCCTTGTGCAGCCGTGCGATCTCTACCCGCATTTCAACGCGCAACTCGGCATCGAGGTTGGAAAGCGGCTCGTCAAACAGGAAAACCTCGGGGCCGCGTACAATCGCCCGGCCGATCGACACGCGTTGCCGCTGACCGCCGGACAGGGCAGAGGGCTTGCGGCTCAGGTAGTCCTCAAGCTTCAGGATGCGCGTGGCCTCGGCAACCTTTTTGTCGATCTCGGCCTTGGGATGCCCGTTCATCTTCAGGCCGAAACCCATATTCTGTTTGACCGTCATATGCGGATAAAGCGCGTAGGTCTGGAACACCATCGCCACGCCGCGTTCTGCCGGGTCCATGCGGGTCACGTCGCGCGACCCGATCATGACAGTGCCCTCGGTGGTTTCCTCCAGCCCGGCGACCATGCGCAGAAGCGTTGACTTGCCGCAGCCCGATGGACCGACAAAGACGCAGAATTCACCATCGTCTATGTCAAGGTTAACGCCGTGAATGACCTGCACATCACCATAGCGCTTCACGACGTCTTTAAGGGTCAGGCCAGACATGTTGCGTTCCTTTTCATTACTCGGCTGCCGTTTGATCTGCCGGAAAACGCCAGTGTTCTGCGGTGGCGGCGATCTTGCTGGCGGCGTCCTGCATTTCCGGGACAAAGGTTTCCAGTTCGGCGAGGGTCGTCTTGGAGGTCGTGCTGGTCACAGATATCGCACCGATCACCGACCGGGTTGAGGTCAGGATCGGAACGGCCACGCAGATGATACCTGGCTCATGCTCTTCCCGATCAAGCGCGAAGCCACGCGCACGCACCTCGTCCAGCCCGTCGCTAAGGGCGGTCCGTGAGGTCAGAGTGCTGGGGGTGAAGCCGTGATAGGCCTGCTGGTCCAGTGCACGGTTCAGGTCGCGTTCGGGCAGGAAGGCCAGCATGGCTTTCCCAACGCCTGTGCAATAGGCGGGACCAACCTTGCCTGCCTGCGAGAACATCTCAATCGGGCGCTCAGCGTTGCGTTTGTCCACATATAGGACCTGTCCCGCCTCAAGCTGGGCGATATGGATCGTTTCCCCGATGGATGCGCTGAGCGCGTCGATGAACGGGCGCGCGACCGGGGCCAATGAAAACTGCGCCCAGGCAGTGTGCGCCAGACGGACCAAACGAAAGCCCAGCGAATAGGTTTGGTGATAGTCGTCATAGCTTAGCAGCCCCTCGGTGCGCAGCGTCTGCAGCATCCGGTAAAGCGTGCCGCGGGGGTAGGGCGATGCGTCGAGTATCTCGTTAAAGCGAACCGGCCGTTCGAAATCCGTCACATGCTCCAACACGTTCAGCGCTTTTCTGACCGTGCCGCTGGACGGCGTAGTGTCTGACATACCGGTCCTCCCTCAGCCCTTTTTGATACCGCCCTCTGACTTGGCGGTCCGTCAAGGAATCTGTTGACAATCTAAAACCGCCCTGCGCAGAATTTCAATATGCAATCTTGCATTTCAATAAATGAAACACATCAGGGAGGATATGATGCGTTCCACTTTCAAGGCATCCGTCGCCGCGCTGGCCACGGCGGTCGCTCTTGCCGGTAGCGCGCTGAGCGTTTCGGCTCAGGGTTTGACGGGCGATCTCAAGATTTTCCTGGACACGTCCAATCCGGCCCCGCGTGCGACGATGGAGCAGGCCATCGCCAAGTTTCAGGAGATGAACCCCGATCTCAACATCGAGACCACGATCATCGACCGTGAAGCTTACAAAACTCAGATCCGTAACTTCCTGACCGCCAACTCGCCGGATGTGGCCACCTGGTATGCGGCAAACCGCATGAAGCCTTATGTCGAGGCAGGCCTGTTCGAGGATGTCAGTGATCTGTGGGCCGAGCCTGAGATCGCCGAAAACCTGGCTTCGACCAAGGGCGCGATGACCATCGACGGTAAGCAATGGGGCGTGCCCTATACCTACTATCAGTGGGGCGTCTATTACCGCAAAGACATCTTTGATGAGCTTGGCCTGTCAGAGCCGACCACCTGGGAAGAGGAAAAGGCCAACTGCCAGAAGATCGTTGAGTCCGGGCGCGTTTGCTACACCATCGGCACCAAGTTTCTTTGGACCGCAGGCGGGTGGTTCGACTATCTGAACATGCGGACAAACGGGTTCGACTTCCACATGCAACTGGCCAATGGCGAGATCAGCTGGGAAGATGAGCGCGTGCGCCAGACCTTCGCCAACTGGCGCGAGCTGATCGACATGGGGGCGTTCCTGCCCAACCACCAGACCTATAGCTGGCAGGAGGCATTGCCCTTCATGGTGAAGGGTGAAGCCGCAGCCTATCTGATGGGGAACTTCGCGGTGGCCCCGCTGCGCGATGCAGGCCTGACCGACGATCAGCTGGACTTCTATCAGTTCCCAGTGATCAACCCGGATGTCGAGCTGGCCGAAGATGCGCCGACCGATACATTCCACATCCCGTCAGGTGCCGAGAACAAGGAAAACGCCAAGGCATTCCTACGCTTCATCGTGTCGCCAGAGGTCCAGACGACCATCAATGCCGGCGATGCGCTGGGCCAACTGCCCATCAATGCGCAATCTTCGGTGGATGATGATAAGTTCCTGAACCAGGGCTTTACGATGCTGTCCAGCAATTCCCCCGGCGGTGTCGCGCAGTTCTTTGACCGCGACTTCCCGGCTGAAATGGCCAAGGTCGGCATGGAAGGCCTGCAGGAATTCATGGTGCGTCCTGACAATCTGGATGCGATCCTCAAGCGGCTCGAAAAAGCCCGGGGCCGTATCTACAAGTAAGACTTGAAAGGGGCGACCGCCGGGCCGCCCCTTTTCGACGCGTTGTCACGCATGCAATGTGCAAGGCAGTCGCGTCTTTTGCGGATCAGACCAGGCTTGGTCAAAGCGGGGGTCCTATAGATGCCAGACACAGTCTCTATGTCATCCGAAACGCGGTCGCACCGGTCGTGGTACAAACGGAACGAGATTGCCATAACGCCCTGGCTGTTCCTGCTGCCTGCGATCCTGTTCTTTCTGGTCTATGTGATCTTTCCCATTTTGCAGAGCTTTAACATCTCGGCCTATGAATGGGACGGGTTGGGCGACAGGACCTATGTGGGGCTGGAGAACTATCGCGAGCTTTGGGACGACCCGGCGTTCTATGTCTCCCTCCGCAACAACCTGGTCTGGCTGCTGATGTATCTGCTGGCGATCCCCACCGGGTTGTTCATCGCCTTGTTCCTGAACCAGACGGTGACCGGAATCCGGATCTACAAATCCCTGTTCTTTTTTCCTTTTGTCATCTCGCAAGTGGTGGTCGGGCTGGTCTTTACCTGGTTCTACGATCCCACCTTTGGTTTGCTGAACTCTGTCCTTGGGGTGGTTGGGCTGGGACCGGTCAATGTGCTGGGCGATCCTGACTATGTGACTTATGGCATCATCGCCGCAGGGCTTTGGCCGCAGACGGCCTATTGCATGATCCTGTATCTGACGGGCCTGAATGCCGTTGATCCCGAACAGGTTGAGGCTGCGCGCCTGGATGGGGCCAAAGGGTGGAAAATGCTGTGGTATGTCATTATCCCGCAACTGAAGCCCGCCACGTTCATCGCCTTTGTCGTGACAATCGTCGGCGCGCTGCGCTCTTTCGATCTGATCTCGATCATGACCAATGGCGGCCCGTTTGGCGAAAGCCGGGTGCTGTCGTTTTATATGTTCGAGGTGGCGCTATCCGAATACGGGTTCCGCATGGGGTATGGTGCCGCGATTGCGGTCGTGCTGTTCCTGATCATGCTCTGCTTCATCGCCTATTTCCTGTGGTCGATGTATAAAGACGAGAGGGGACACTAGCATGTTTCCCAAACCCATCGAAAAATCTTCGCGCGCGGTCCGGGTCAGCTATCAGGCGATGCTGCCGGTTGCCCTGATCCTGTGGCTTTTGCCGCTGATGGCGGTGGCCCTGTTTTCGGTCAAACCATCGGGCGATTTCGCGTCGGGTAGCTACTGGAGCTGGCCGTCGACCTTTGGCGGGTTCGAGAACTATTCCAAGGTGTTTTTTGACTCGGACATGCCGCGCTACCTGTTGAATTCGCTTCTGATTACCGTTCCCACGGCGCTTGGGGCGGTTGCGCTGTCCTGCATGGCGGGGTTTGCGCTGGGCATCTATAAATTCAAGGCGAACTTGTGGATATTCTTCATGTTTGTCGCGGGCAATTTCGTGCCCTTCCAGATCCTTATGGTGCCGGTGCGCGACCTGACCCTGGACCTTGGTTTGTACAACACAAAAACTGGTCTGGTGCTGTTCCACATCGCCTTTCAGACCGGGTTCTGCACCCTGTTCATGCGAAACTTTATCAAGGGACTGCCCTTTCCCCTGATCGAGGCTGCGCGGGTTGAGGGTGTAGCAGAGTGGAAGATCTTTTTGTATGTCGTGCTGCCGCTGATGAAGCCGGCGATTGCGGCGCTGACGGTGCTGATCTTTACCTTCATCTGGAACGACTACTTCTGGGCTGTGGTGCTGACCCAGGGTGCGGAAAGCCAGCCGGTGACGGCGGGCATCACCTCGTTCAATGCGCAATATCGGGCCGCCTATCATTTGATGAGCGCCGGGGCGATTGTCGCAGCGCTGCCGCCGGTGCTGATCTTTTTCCTGATGCAGAAGCACTTTATCGCCGGTCTGACGCTTGGGGCTGTCAAATGATCCGATGCTGGCGTCTTGATGACGTCCGCCAGACGCTTGTTTTAGGGGCCCGCGATGATGCGTTGGCGTCGGTGGTCTATTGGGGCCCGCCTTTGCCCGGTGGCGAAGATCTGGAGGCGCTCTATCACACTTCAATCCCGGATGTGACCGGCGGCATGCTGGATGAACATCCGGACCTGTCGATTTGCCCGGCGGCGGCGCGCAGTTTCCCGGGCCAGCCGGGTATCAGCCTACAATCGGGCGATGGTGCTATATTGCCGATGTTTCGCTTCACCTCGGTTGAGGAAACCGGGGACGCGGTGGCTCTGCACTATGCCGATATGGCTAACGGCCTGCACTACACGGCTTCGTTCACTATCAACCCGCAAACCCATATCATCACAACCCGCTCCCGGTTGGAGGCGGATGCGCCCGTCCATCTGCACTGGCTAAGCGCGCCTGTCGTTCCTGGGCCGCAACAGGCGGATGAGATGATCGACTTTGCCGGGCGCTGGTGCGGCGAGTTCCAGTTGAACCGCACCCCATGGACACCGGGCATCCGCTGCCGCGAGAACCGCACCGGACGCACCGGGCACGCGCATTTTCCCGGCGTGATCCTGCCGCATCGGGGGGCCACCAATACGCAAGGCGTTGCCCATGCCTTTCACTACGGCTGGTCCGGCGGGCCCGGATGATCGCCGAAGAGCTGCCCGATGGCCGCCGTCAGATCCAGTTTGGCCATGCCGCGGGAACGGAGGTTACACCGCAAACCGTCTTTGAAACTGCCCCGCTTTATGCTGCGTTCTCAGACAGCGGTATCAATGGCTGTGCGGTGGCCTTTCAGCGCCATCTGCGGGATGAGGTTCTGCGCGCCCAGGTGCCGGACCGTCCAAGGCCCGTCCATTACAATTGCTGGGAAGCGGTCTATTTCGATCACGATCTGCCTGTGCTGATGGATATTGCCGCGCGTGCGGCAGGTCTGGGGGCGGAGCGTTTTGTGCTGGATGATGGCTGGTTCGGCCAGCGCGATGACGATACGCGGTCGCTGGGCGACTGGGTTGTCGATCCACGCAAGTACCCCGATGGCCTGACGCCCTTGATTGACCATGTGCATGAACTTGGCATGAGCTTCGGGCTTTGGTTCGAACCCGAAATGATCAACCCGAAGTCCGAGGTATTCCGCGCTCATCCAGACTGGGCGCTGGCAGCCGCAGATCAGATTCTCGGGCGTCAGCAGATGGTGTTGGATATGGCGCTGCCTGAGGTGCGGACATATCTGTTCGACCGCATCGCAGCCCTGTTGCGCGCCCATCCGATTGACTACATCAAATGGGATCACAACCGGGTGCTGCCGGTGCCGGACGCCCGCCAGACACGGGGCACATACCAGCTGTTGGACGACCTGCGCACCGCGTTCCCGAAGGTAGAGATCGAAAGCTGTGCATCGGGCGGCAGTCGGATCGACTTTGGCATTCTTTCGCGGACACAGCGCGTTTGGCTAAGCGACAGCAATGACGCGCTGGAAAGGCTGCACATCCAGCATAATGCCGCGCTCTTTCTGCCGATGGCGGTGACTGGCAGCCATGTTGGCCCGCGCCGCTGCCACACGTCGGGCCGGGTGCTTGATATCCGGTTCCGCGCCTGGGTGGCAGCGCAACGGCATATGGGGTTCGAGATGGACCTGCACGAACTGAGCGAGGATGAGGCACAGGTGCTGCGGCAGGTCACCGACTGGTGGAAGGCCAACCGCGACTGGATGTATAGGGCCGATATCCTGAGGCTGGACAGCGCCGATCCTGCGATCATTGCAGAACAGCAACTGGCGGAAGATGGCGCGCGCTTCGTTGTCTTTGCGGGCAAGGCTGCAACATCTGCCCAGATCGCCCCGCGTCCACTGCAACTGACCCGTCTGGACCCGAAAGCCACCTATCGCATTGACCTGATCAATCGTGCCGATTGTACGCATCTGTCACGGGGGGGCGTGCCGTTGAAATCCGGCCCGCAGGAGCTGAGTGGCGCGTATCTGATGCATCACGGTCTGAACCTGCCCTGGGCCTTCCCAGATACCATGTGGGTTGTCGAAGGGACCAGATTGTGATGCAGGGCAGGATCAGCTTGTACTGCTGCGCTTGGGCCTGTCTAACCAGCATTGCTGCAAAATAGAAAAGACTAAAGGATATCATTCGATATGAGCCAGACAGCCACATTTCATGACCTTAAGGACAAAAGTGTCTTTATCACCGGCGGCGGCTCTGGCATTGGTGCCGCGCTGACGGATGGACTGATGGCGCAGGGCGCGAAAGTGGCGTTTGTCCAACGCTCCGACGCATCGGATTTTGCCAGTGAGATGGCGCAAAAGCATGGGCACGCACCACATTTCATGGGCTGCGATATAACCGACACCGAACAGCTGCGCGCCTGTATCGCCGAAGCATCCAAGGTGCATGGCCCGGTGACGGTTCTGGTGAACAACGCCGCGAATGATCAGCGCCATACTACGCTTGAGGTGGACGAAGCGTTCTGGGACTGGTCACAGGCGATCAACCTCAAGGCCTATTTCTTTGCCTGTCAGGCGGCTATTCCCGGCATGCAGAGCGCGGGCGGCGGCTCGATTATCAATTTCAGCTCAATCAGTTACATGATGGGCAATGCCGGTTATCCGGCCTACACGACCGCCAATTCCGGGATCAACGGCCTGACCCGCAGTCTGGCGCGCGAGTTTGGCCCCGATCGCATCCGCGTCAACGCGCTGGCACCGGGCTGGGTTTTGACCGACAAGCAAAAGGAAAAATGGGTAACGCCCGAGGCGCTGCAGGCTCATCTGGATCGGCAATGCCTGAAGGATACGCTTGCCCCGCAGGATATGGTTGATGCGGTGCTGTTTCTGGCCTCAGACACCAGCCGGATGATGACCGGTCAATCGCTGGTCGTCGATGGTGGCGTCGTGGTGACAGGGTAGGGTGATGACAGAGGTGTCTGACAAAACTGCCTGGATTGCCGTTGACTGGGGCACCACGAACCTGCGGGTTTGGGTGCTGAATGATACGGATCAGGTGGTGGCCCGGGCGGAAACGGATCAGGGAATGGCCGGTCTGGATCGCGAGGGGTTCGAACCGGCGCTGCTGAACCTGATCGACCCCTTTCTGGCACAGGACCGGGTGACGCCTGTGCTGTGCTGCGGCATGGTCGGATCCCGTCAGGGCTGGGCAGAGGCCCGCTATGTGACCGCCCCCTGCACGCCGCCCGGCGGGCGGGAGGCGACGCAGGTCAGCACCAATGACAGCCGCATCTCGGTCTCTATCCTGCCCGGCGTAAAACAGACCAATCCCCCGGATGTCATGCGGGGCGAGGAAACCCAGATCGCCGGTTTCCTGCGCGATGTCCCGGATTTCGACGGGGTGTTGTGCCTGCCCGGCACCCATACGAAATGGGTGCAGATCAGCGCGGGCGAGATCGTCAGCTTCCGCACCTGCATGACCGGTGAATTATTCGCGCTGTTGTCCGAAAATTCCGTCCTGCGCCACAGCGTGGCGGGTGAGGCAATCGACACTGCCGCCTTTGATGATGCAGTGGCCGAGGCGCTGACCCGGCCCGAGGCGCTGTCGGCGCATCTGTTCCGCCTGCGGGCGGCCTCCCTGATCGCAGAGATGCCAGCGGTGGAGGCCCGCGCGCGCTTGTCCGGCAGTCTGATTGGCGCAGAACTGGCTTCGACGCGACCCTATTGGCTGGGTCAGAACATCGCACTGCTGGGCGCTGCCCGGTTGGCTGAACTTTATCGCTCGGCGCTTGTTGCACAGGGGGCAGAGTGCATGCTGGCCGATATCACCGAAATGACCCTGCGGGGCCTGAGTGCGGCCCGATCTTCGATAAAGGACCCGACATGAGCCGACAGATCATTGCCATTCTGCGTGGCATCACACCGGCTGAAGCACCGGATATCTGCCACGTTTTGATCTCGGCCGGGATTGACCGCATCGAGGTGCCGCTGAACTCCCCTGACCCGTTTGACAGCATTCGTCTGATGGCTGAGGGCTTTGGGGACCGGGCCATGATCGGTGCGGGCACTGTTTTGACCGTCGAGGATGTCGAGCAGGTGCGACAGGCGGGCGGACAGATGGTGGTATCGCCTGATGCCAATGCTGAGGTGATCGCAGCGACGAAAGCCGCTGGAATGGCCTCTTACCCCGGAATTTTGACGCCGACCGAGGGGTTTGCAGCGCTACGCGCCGGGGCGGACGGGCTGAAGCTGTTTCCGTCGTCTCTGGTTGGCCCGGCAGGGCTGAAGGCGATGCTGGCGGTGCTGCCCAAGGGCACGCAGACCTTTGCTGTTGGTGGTGTCGGCCCGGATAACTTTGCTGAATGGACCGCCGCAGGTGTCGCCGGGTTTGGCATTGGCACGGCGTTTTATCAGCCCGGTTTCTCAACTACCCAGGTCGCGTCTCGCGCGGCGGAGATCGTGACCGCCTATGATGGGGCTGCCGCATGACTGAGGTAACGATATTCGATCCCCGCCACTGTGCCCTTGGCGAAGGGCCGCTTTGGCATCTGGAACGGCACCAACTGTTCTGGTTTGATATCCTTGGTAAGAAGCTGTTGAGCGAAGGCGCGGAATGGACGTTTGATGAACATGTCTCTGCCGCCGGTTGGATTGACAGGGATACCCTGCTGGTCGCTTCCGAGACCGCATTGCTGCGCTTTGATCTGACCACCGGGCAGTCTGATCCCATCACTCCGCTTGAAGCGGATGATCCGCGGACCCGGTCCAATGATGGGCGGGCGGATCCTTGGGGCGGGTTCTGGATTGGCACGATGGGCAAAAATCTGGAACAGGGGCTGGGGGCGATCTATCGCTTTTACCGGGGGGAGGTGCGACAGCTGTTCGCCCCGATCACCGTGTCCAACGCCATCTGCTTTGCCCCGGATCGTCGGCACGCCTATTTCACGGATACACCAACCCGCAAGGTGATGCGCCAAAGGCTGGACGCGCAGGGATGGTCTGACGGTTCAGCGGAGGTTCTGATTGATCTGTCAGAGGAAAGGCTGAATCCCGACGGGGCTGTCGTGGACAGCGACGGCTGCTTGTGGATTGCGCAGTGGGGGGCGGGCCGGGTGGCGCGCTATGATGCGGATGGGCGGTTTCTGTCCGCTATCCCTTGCCCGGCCAGCCAGACGACCTGCCCGGCATTCGGCGGGGTGGATTTGCGCAGGCTGTTTGTGACATCGGCAGCGGATGGCGTGACAGAGGCGAAGGGTGGCCAGACGTTCATGATTGACACCGAAGTAACCGGTCAGGCTGAACATAGGGTTGTGCTGTGATGCAGCGCAGCCTTGGCACCTGTTACTATCCCGAGCACTGGCCGCGCGACATCTGGCAAGACGACGCGCGCCGTATGGTCCAGGCGGGGCTAAGCTGGGTCCGCATCGGCGAATTCGCCTGGAGCCGTCTGGAACCTGTCCCGGGGCAGTATGACTTTGACTGGCTGGACGATGCGATTGCCATCCTTGGCGCTGCGGGCTTGAAAGTGGTTCTTGGCACCCCAACGGCGACACCCCCACGTTGGATGCTGGACCGGCATCCCGACATGCTGGCCGTTGATGTCGAAGGCCGCCCGCGCAAGTTCGGCTCGCGCCGGCATTATTGTTTCAGCCATGAAGGATACCGGGCGGAATGTGCCACGATCGTTGCGCGTCTTGCGGAGCGATATGGGCGCAATCCGCACATTGCAGCCTGGCAGACCGACAACGAATACGGCTGTCATGACACGGTGCTGTCCTACAGCGCCGCCGCGCGCGACGCTTTTCGCGATTGGCTGCGCCAGCGTTACTGCACGATTGAGGCCCTGAACACCGCCTGGGGCAATGTGTTCTGGTCGATGGAGTATGATGATTTTAGCCAGATCGACCTGCCCAATCTGACAGTGACTGAGGCAAACCCGGCACACTGGCTGGCCTTCCGTCGCTTTTCCTCAGATCAGGTGGTAGCGTTCAACCGGTTGCAGGTGGATATTCTGCGCGACCATAGCAATGCGCCCATCCTGCATAACTATATGGGGCGCGAGACCCGTTTTAATCACTTCCGCCTTGGCGAGGATCTGGATATCGCCAGCTGGGACAGCTATCCGCTGGGTTTTCTTGAGGATCGCGTGGGGGCCGATGCAGACCGCCAGCGCCGTTTCGCGCGACAGGGCGATCCCGATTTTCAGGCGTTCCATCACGATCTTTACCGTGCCGTTGGCAAGGGCCGCTGGTGGGTCATGGAACAGCAGCCGGGGCCAGTGAACTGGGCCCCGACCAATCCCGCCCCCTTGCCCGGCATGGTGCGTCTTTGGACGTGGGAGGCCTTTGCCCATGGGGCCGAGGCAGTCTGCTATTTCCGCTGGCGCCAGGCCCCCTTTGCGCAAGAGCAGATGCACGCCGGATTGCTGCGCCCCGACAGTGCCGATGCGCCCGCAATGGTCGAGGTTCAGCAGATCGTCGCAGAGCTACAGGATGCGCCAGAGGTGCAGCAATCCCGCGCACCGGTCGCCCTGATCTTTGACTATGACGCTGATTTCGCCTGGACCACGCAGCCGCATGGTGACGGTCTTAGCTATTTCGACTTGGTGTTTGAGGTTTACCGCGCTTTGCGCGGCCTTGGTCTGTCGATTGATATCCTGCCGGCCAGCGCGGACGCTTTCGCAGGCTATGGCCTGATCCTTGCCCCCGGTCTGATGCATATGAACGCGGCGCTAAAGCAAGCCCTGGCCGACAGCGGAGCGCAGGTAGTGCTTGGCCCGCGAAGCGGCGCGCGGGATGCCGAGATGACTATCCCTGTGCCGCTGCCGCCTGCTATTCCAGGGCTGGACGTCACGGTGACCCATGTTGAAAGCCTGCGCGCCGATATGCCCTTGCCGCTGCAGGCAGGCGGGGCGGTGCAGCGTTATCGGGATGTGCTTGAGGGCACAGCCACGGTTCAGGAGGCGACGCTGGACGGCGATCCTGTCGTAATGACGCAGGGGGATTTGACCTATGTCGGGGGCTGGCTGGACCAGACTGCCTGGCGTCGGGTATGCCGCAGGGCTTGCCAGAAGGCCGGGATTGAAACACTGGACCTGCCCGATGGCGTGCGCCTGCGCGATTGCGGGGCAGAGCGGTTCTGGTTCAACTACGATGCGGATGACGTCACGCTGCACGATCTGACCCTTCCAGCCGCAGGGGTGCTGAGACAATCCTGCGCGACCAAGGATTGACATGAATAAGAAACGCCAGCCCCGAAGTCCCGGGGCTGGCGTTCAAAAACAACGAATTGGCTGAGGTCAGGCGACCAGATTAGCCTCGGTCTTGGCGCGAATATCGGCTTCGCTCACATCCGGTGCCATTTCGACGATCTTCAGACCGCCCTCGACCACATCGAACACGCCCAGATTGGTGATGATCCGATGCACCACGCTTTGCCCGGTCAAGGGCAGGGTACATTCGCGCAGCAGCTTGGTTTCACCAGCCTTGTTGGTGTGGTCCATGATCACGATGACGCGCTTGACGCCCGCCACCAAATCCATGGCCCCGCCCATGCCTTTGACCAGCTTGCCCGGGATCATCCAGTTGGCCAGATCGCCGTTTTCGGCCACTTCCATTGCGCCCAATATGGCCATATCGATCTTGCCGCCCCGGATCATGCCAAAGCTGGTGGCGCTGTCGAAATAGCTGGTGCGGGTCAATTCGGTGATGGTCTGCTTGCCCGCATTGATCAGATCGGCGTCGATCTCATCCTCGGTCGGGAAGGGGCCCATGCCCAGCATGCCGTTTTCCGATTGCAATGTGACGTCGACACCTTCGGGAATATAGTTCGCCACCAGCGTCGGGATACCAATGCCCAGATTGACATACATGCCATCCTGCAATTCCTGCGCGGCCCGGGCGGCCATTTGATTGCGGTCCCACATATCAGGCCTCCTTTCGTGGACTAAAGATAAGTACGGAATCACGAAGATTCATGTGTCTTTCCGGTATGCTATGAATTTCAACTGCGCGTCTGTACTGTCGGCCCGTTTCTGCGACGAGCGTATCTGGATCGATGCCTAGATCGGCCAGAAATTCGTCACGTATTACGCACTGCTCGGCTGGTGATTCGTTTAGCGCCTCGACTATACGAAGGAAGCTGTCATCGTCTTCCATAATCAAGCCTCCCTTACGGTGCGTTGCTCGATGCGCTTTTCATGCGTGCCCTGGATCAGGCGGTTCACATAGATGCCGGGCAGGTGGATCAAGTCAGGGTCAAGGCTGCCGCGCGGCACGATTTCCTCCACCTCGGCGACGCAGACCTTGCCGCACATCGCCGCGGGCGGGTTGAAGTTGCGGGCAGTCTTGCGGAAAATCAGGTTGCCGGTGTCGTCGGCCTTCCAGGCTTTGACGATAGAAAGGTCGGCAAAGATGCCGGTTTCCAGGATATACCGCTCGCCGTTGAACTCCCGTTCTTCCTTGCCGTCAGCGATCACGGTGCCAACGCCGGTGCGGGTGTAAAATCCGGGGATACCCGCACCACCGGCGCGCATCCGTTCGGCCAGGGTGCCTTGGGGGTTGAACTCCAGCTCAAGCTCGCCGGACAGGTATTGCCGCATGAATTCGGCGTTTTCCCCAACATAAGAGGAAATCATTTTCTTGATCTGCTTTGTCTGCAACAGCAGGCCCAGGCCGAAATCATCGACGCCAGCATTGTTTGATGCGACAGACAGGTTTTTTGTGCCCGCATCACGGATCGCCGAGATCAGGTTTTCCGGAATGCCGCATAGGCCAAAGCCCCCGGCCGCAATCAACATGCCATCAAACAGAAGCCCATCAAGAGCCTCTGTCGCGCTATTATAGACCTTCTTCATGACTTCTCCCCGCCGTGTTTGCGGGCAATGTCGGTCAGGTTTCGGGGAAGGTCAAGTGCAGCTAGCCCGGGTGGTCTTCTAGGATTGTGCGGAAGGTGACGCCGGGGCCGGTCATGACGCGTGGGTCATCGCCCGCGCCGAGGCTCATCACCGTTTGGGCCAGTACAACGATTTCCGCATCCGAGGCCGCGACGCGCGATTTGATGGTTTCTGCAAAGGCTTCGGTATCGCCCGCTGCAAAGCTGCCCCAGGCCTCTCCTATCAAAGTGAAAGTAAGGCCGTTGTGATCTTTCAGATCGGAGAAAAGTGCTTCGGTTCGGGGCAGAACCCGTGGGCTGGCAACCATAACTTCCACTTTTTGGCCGGGCGCTGCCCGACAAACCGCATCGCGTAGCACTCTGTCACTGTGATAGAATGGCGGACCTGCGGCGTCTCTCAGCAGCGAACTGGTTAATACAACCGCATCGCTGATCGGTGCCAAGCGGCGCAGATGCATCTGGGTTTCTTCAAGCAGGCCAAGATGGTCTCGTTCCAGCGCGCGGTTCATCAACTCGCTGTGGACGTGATGCATGAGGGTGATTTCCGGCGGGCAGGCGGCTTCGAAAATAGCGATATTTGCGTCCAGCGTATGCAGGCAGCTTACGATCATTGCAGGTGAAATAGCTTTGGCTTGTCCGTATGTCATGGTGGTGGACCCTAACCGCCGGGCGGGGCGGCACTGTGGCATGAATCTCGGTCATTCTGTGAACGTGTACTGGCTAAAAAAGGCAGAGAGGATCCCGAAAAACCGTTACAAACCAACTACGCCATCCCCCCTGCCGCAGGGCGACAATGGCATCAATACGGCAACGCGACTGTGAGCAAGATCACTTGATGCCGCTAAGCGGTCACTTTTTTGACGTGACGGTCGAGTTCCTTACGCAAGGCCGTCAGTTCCGCCTTCGCCCGTGTCTTGCCCGATTGTTCAAAGGCGGTTTGCCCGCGCCCCATCTGTGAGGCCAGCACGATGCGGTTGCCGATACAGCTTTTCAGAACCTGTGCTTCCTGGTTTTTGAGAGCTTTGGTGGCGTCATCGACATGGGTGCCACGGGGCGGAACACGGTTCAGCACGATCCGTGCGGCGGTTTTTTCTTTGGCCGCCATCTCCAGAATCGGGTCTGTGGCCCAGATATCCAAGGCGCTGGGCTGGCAGGGGATCACCACCATGGCGCTTTCGCGCAATGCTGCCTGCAGCAGGTCCGAGGCATTGCCGGGGCAGTCGACAAGGACAATATCGGCCTGCGCGTTGGCCTCACGAATATCCGGCCCGGCGCGCCAGCCAGCGCCTTGCCTAAGATCGAAGGCGTCGTCCCCGCGCAGGTTATTCCAGGCACTTAAGGAGCGTTGCGGGTCCAGGTCGATCAGGATGACGGATTTGCCAGCTTGCTGCCAGGCGCGGGCCAGATGTGCGACCAAAGTGGTCTTTCCCGCCCCACCTTTCTGCTGCGCGAATGTCAGGGCAATACCCATTGCGACCTCCCGTCTTGTGCGGCGCAGCATAGCCGGACATGCGGCGGTTTGGCAATCGGCCTGTTTGCTGGTCAGATCAGGTTGGCATCATCAAGACTGCCTAATAGGCTGAACCGGTGCAAAGGATCATCCGGTCAGTCAGCCGCAGCTGCATCCTCAACCCGCAGCTTGGCTTTGCGCCGCCCGCCCCAATCGTCGATCTCCAGCCGTCCGGCGATGTGGAACGGGCGACCGTCATGCTGTTCCAGCATTGCGCCGATCTCGCTGTCAAAGGCCCTGAAGGCGATGGCATCCAGTTTCGCAGTTCCGTCGGTCAGTGTCAGGCGCAGATGCCGTTCTCCGGCGCGTTTGCAAAACGCCACCCTGACGGAGGCCAAGGCAAAGCGCGGGGCAGGGGCGGAGGCACCGAAAGGGCCAGCAGCCTCCAGCGCGTCGATCAGGTCAGGGGTAGCGGCTGTAGGTGTGGTCAGGGTGTCAATCCGAATTTCTCGCGGGCCGCTGTCGCCTGCGCCTTGTGCGGCCAGCGCTGCGCCTAAACGGTCCATTGCCTCTGGTATCTTGTCCTCGGCCACGGTCAGTCCCGCTGCCATCTTGTGGCCGCCGCCCGCGATCAAGACGCCCTCGCGGGTCAGGGCCGCGACCGAGGCCCCCAGATCAACACCCGTGACCGAGCGGCCCGAGCCTTTGCCGATGTCATCCTCCAGCCCGATCACAATCGCGGGGCGGTTATGGGCGTCTTTCAGGCGTGACGCGACAATACCGACAACGCCGGGATGCCAGCCCTCGCCTGCGGCCCAGATCAGCGGTGCGTCCAATCCGCGCGCCTCAGCCTGAGCTTCGGCGGCAAGGCGCACCTGATCCTCAATTTCCCGGCGTTCGGTGTTTAACTCGTCCAGTTTGGCGGCCATCGCGGCGGCTTCGTGGGGATCGCGGCAGGCCAGTAGGCGCGCGCCGAGGTCGGCTTTGCCGATGCGTCCACCCGCATTGATCCGTGGGCCCATCAGGAAACCCAAGTGATAGGCGGCAGGCGCACTGCGCAGCCCGGCCACATCGGCCAAGGCGGTCAGGCCGACCCTTTCACGCCGGCCCATCACCGTCAGGCCATGCCGGACAAAGGCGCGGTTGAGGCCCACCAGCGGGGCAACATCGGCAACGGTGCCAAGAGCGACAAGATCCAGCATCTGCAATAGCGGCGGAACCGGCCCGGCATCCCGCAGCGCGCGGTTGGCTGCGACCAGCGCCATGAAGACCACCCCGGCAGCGCAAAGATAGGTCAGCGGCGTGGTTTCATCCTGCCGGTTGGGATTCACGACAGCGTTGGCCTCGGGCAGGGTCTCCCCGCCCAGATGGTGGTCAAAGACCAACACATCTGCGCCCTTGGCCCGCGCTGCAGCGATAGGGTCATGGCTCACCGTGCCGCAATCAACGCAGATGATCAGATCGTGGCGGTCGGCCAGTGCCTGCATTGCTTCGGTATTCGGGCCGTAGCCTTCGGTGATCCGGTCGGGGATATAGAGCGACGCATCGCGGCCCATCTGATGCAGCCAGTCCAGCAGCAGCGCGGCAGAGGTGCCGCCATCGACATCGTAATCGGCAAAAATCGCGATCCGTTTGTTGCCGCGAACCGCCGTGACCAGCACGTCAACCGCCTTATCCATATCCAGAAGGGTCGAAGGATCGGGCATCAAGTCGCGCAGCGATGGGGACAGATACCCCTCTGTCTCGGTTGCATTCACGCCCGCACGCGCCAGCACCATGGCAACAGCATCCGGCAGGCCGCTTTGCTGCGATAGACCCGCCGCTTGGCGCGACAGATCTGCATCAGGGCCGACCCAGCGTCGCCCCAAGATCGAGGATTCGACGCCAAGAAATGCCTCAGTCACCGGCCTCGTGATCCTTCATCTCCCACTCACGCCCGGGATCGCACACCTTGGCTTCTCCCTGTGCTTTGCGCAGGATGGCAAACAGCATCAGCAGGCTGACCACCCCGGAAAAGGTCAGCCCGACGCCAACACCAATCCAGTTTTCCTTCAGGAAGGACCGGATTACCAACGCAAAAGCCATCGCATCCATAAGTGCCAGCACGATGAGCATCTTCACGAAGCTGCGTGGACCGCTCTTGCGGCCACCCTGATTGCCAAAGCCGATCTTGCGGGACATCAGTTGTTATTCTGCCGGTAGAACAGACGTCGGATGGAGCCGGTTTTGGAACGCATCAGCAGCGTCTCTGTCTCCAGCCATTCGCCATCGCGCCGCGCGCCCTGCACCATGGAGCCGTCGGTGACGCCGGTGGCGGCGAAGATCACATGTTCGGTGACCATCTCGTCGCGGCGATAAATTTTGTCGAGGTCCTCAATACCGGCCTTGCGGGCGCGGCCCTCTTCATCCGCGTTGCGGAACATCAGTCGGCCGGAAATCTGGCCGCCAAGGCTTTTCATCGCCGCAGCTGCCAGCACGCCCTCGGGCGCGCCGCCGGATCCCATATACATGTCAATCCCGGTCTTGTGGGGGTCAGCGCAGTGGATGACGCCAGCAACGTCGCCATCGGTGATCAGGCGGATGCGCGCGCCGGTTTCGCGAATTTCGGCAATCAGGTCGGCATGACGCGGGCGGTCCAGCACGCAGACCATGATATCCATCGGCGCGCAGCCCTTGGCATTGGCCATTTTGATGATGCGTTCGGTAGGTGTCATGTCCAGCGTGACCAGATCAGGCGCATATCCAGGCCCGATGGCCAGTTTGTCCATATAGACATCCGGGGCGTGCAGCATGGAGCCGCGCGGCCCCATGGCGATCACGGCCAGCGCGTTGGGCATATCCTTGGCGGTCAGGGTTGTGCCCTCAAGCGGATCAAGGGCGATATCGACGCCGGGGCCGTCGCCGGTGCCGACCTCTTCGCCGATGTAAAGCATCGGCGCTTCGTCCCGCTCACCCTCGCCGATCACTACAACGCCTTTGATATCCAGCATGTTCAACTGCGTGCGCATCGCGTCCACAGCGGCCTGATCGGCGGCTTTTTCGTCGCCCGAGCCAATCAATTTGGCCGAAGCGATGGCGGCGGCTTCGGACACCCGGGCCAGGCCCAGCGACAGCATCCGATCGGAAAAGAGGTTGGTGTCTGCGGGCATTCTGTGTGTCCTCCTAGACCTGTTCAATGCGATAGGCGATGGGGGCGGCAAGGCATGCTTCCAGCCCCTTGATGCGGTTTAATGCTACGTCCAGTTCGGCGCGGGTGCAGGCATGGGTGACCATGATCACTGGTGCGCTGTCTCCGGCATGGTCGATCTGGCGCATGCGGTTGATGGAAATTCCTGTGCGGCCCAGAACCTCTGCCACCTGCGCCAATGTGCCGGGTCGGTCTGCCAGATCAAAGCGCAGATAGAACGATGCAGGAGAGTCTGCCCCTGATGCCCGGTGTCCGTTCAGTGTTGATGCCGGGGCGCCGAATGGTGGGATAATCAGGCCGCGAGCGATATCGATCACGTCGCCCATCACCGCAGAGGCAGTCGGCCCTGCACCGGCCCCCGGTCCCTGATAAACCGTCTGGCCGATAAAATCGCCCTCTACCACAACCATATTGCTGACGCCTTCAAGCTGGCCCAGCGGTGAGGTGGCGGGGACAAGGCAGGGCTGCATTCGGGTTTCCACGCCGGTGTCGGACTGGGCGGCAACGCCCAGCAGTTTGATCCGGAAGCCCATTTCGCCGGCGAAGCGGATGTCGGTCAGGGTGACCCGTTCGATCCCTTCGATCTGCATCACGCTCATATCTGGTTTGGTGGCAAAGGCGGTCGCTGCCAGCAGGGCCAGCTTTTGGGCGGCATCAATGCCGCCGACGTCAAAGGCGGGGTCTGCCTCGGCGTAGCCCAGGCGCTGCGCGTCGGCCAGAACATCCTGATAGGAGGCGCCGGTTTCCTCCATCTGGGTGACGATATAGTTGCAGGTGCCGTTCATGACGCCCATGACCCGGGAGATGGCGTTCGCAGCCAGACCCTCGGTCAGTGCTTTTACAATAGGAATGCCGCCTGCGACTGCCGCCTCAAACCGCAGGGCGCGGGTCTGGCTTTCGGCCTGCTGGGCAAGGGTGGCACCATGGGCGGCCATCATCGCTTTGTTGGCTGTGACAACATGCTTTCCGGCCTCAAGCGCGGCCTGGGTCGCGGCATAGGCCGGGCCATCCTCGCCGCCGATCACCTCAATCAGAAGGTCGATATCGTCGCGACGCGCCATGGCCACCGGATCATCCTGCCAGTCATAGGCATCCAGGTTGACGCCCCGGTCACGGCTGCGGGACCGGGCCGAAACAGCAACCAGTTCCAGCGGACGCCCGGCGCGGGCCGTCAGAAGGTCGCGGTGTTGCTGCAGGATCGTGACAACACCAGCCCCAACGGTTCCAAGACCTGCAATGGCGATGCGGAGCGGCTGTGTCATCTGTTGGACTTTCCTATTCGAAACATTGGCGATGTGATAGGCGAGGGGCGGCTTCGGTGCAACCGGATAGAGGCGCGGTGATCCAGTGGCGCAGTGCAGGTCATGGCGATGAGGGCCGCGCCCGACCCTGGGTGGGCGCCGCGCATCATCTTTGAGGGAATACTACTGCTCAGGCCTCCAGAAAGCCCCAGCCGTCGGGCAGGAACCCGCGCTCTAGTGCGATCTTGGTTGCGCGTTCTTCGTGCAGCCAGATGTCTTCGGCCAAAAATGCGACATCCGGCACCGTCAGTGTCAGGCCGCCCTCTTCGGTCGGTTCTGCCTCATAGCCGAACATTTTCAGCGCCCGGATGGCGGCCTCGGCATCTGCGGTGTCACCGGGAATGAAATCCAGGTCGAGGTCGATCACGCTGCCTTCCTTGACGCCCTTCTTCTGCAATTCGGCGACGGTCCAGAAGGTCTCGGCCTTTTGATGATCGAAATCGTGGCTCATGGCGTGTCCGTCAAAACGCCGTTACGCAGATACAGAATGCGGTCCATGCGGGCGGCAAGGTCCAGATTGTGGGTAGCGATCAGGGCCGCCAGACCGGTTTCGCGCACGATCTGGGTCATGGCGGCAAAAACAGTGTCCGAGGTGTCCGGGTCCAGATTGCCCGTGGGCTCATCCGCCAGCAGAACCTCGGGTTGATTGGCCAGTGCGCGGCAAAAGGCAACGCGCTGCTGTTCCCCGCCGGAAAGTTCAGCCGGGCGATGGCTGGCGCGGTCTGTCAGGCCGACCGTAGCAAGCAGGGTTTCAGCCCGCGCAGCGGCGGCGGCCTGATCCACCCCGGCAGCACGTTGGGGCAAGGTAATGTTTTCCAGCGCCGTGAATTCCGGCAGCAGATGGTGAAACTGATAGATGAACCCGATCCGGTCGCGGCGCAGGGCAGTGCGCTGATCATCAGAACGCGCATCCACCGGCTGGCCGCCAATCGACACGGTCCCGGCATCCGCTGATTCCAGCAGTCCCGCGATATGCAGCAATGTTGATTTTCCCGCGCCAGACGGGGCAACAAGGGCGACGATTTCCCCTTTTTTCAGAGTCAGGGAGGCCCCGCGCAGCACCGAAACCTCATTCGCAAGCCCTTTGTTGTAGGCCTTTTCGATGGTGTCCAGCCGTAATGCTTCACTCATATCGCAAGGCCTCAACCGGGTTCATCCGCGCCGCACGGCGGGCGGGAAAATAGGTGACGGTGAAGCTAAGCAACAAAGCCAGCCCCGTGGCGCGGAAGATATCCCAAGCGCGCAGCTCTGCCGGTAGCTTGTAAAGCTGGTACTTCGCCGGGTTCCAGGCCCCGCCGCCGGACACCCAGTTCACCAGATCAAAGATCGGATCGATGTTCATCACGAACAAGACCCCCAGCACGACGCCAATCAGTGTGCCGATGACGCCGATCGAGGCGCCGCAGATGAAAAATACCCGCAGAACCGATCCTTCGGACAGGCCCATCGTGCGCAGGATGCCGACATCCCGGCCCTTGTTTTTTACCAGCATGATCAGGCCAGAGACGATGTTCAGCGTTGCCACCAGCACAAGGATCGACATCAGGATGAACATTACGCTGTCTTCCATCGCCAGCGTTTGCAGGAAGGACCCGATGGCCTGCTTCCAGGTTTTTACATAGTAAGCGCCGTCCAGCGCATCATCAACATTCGGAATAACCGTGTCGACGCCTTCGGGATCGGCTACAAGGGCATCAATCCGGTCGGCTGTGCCTTCCTTGTTGAAATAGCTCTGCGCCTCAGCAAAGGGCATATAGATGCGGCTGCGATCAATATCCTCGCGTCCTGCAGAAAAGATATGCACCACCTCGTAGGAGTTGATCCGCGGCGTGGTTCCAAATGGCCCCTCGACCCCATCGGGAGAGATCAGGTCAATGAAATCGCCGACCACAAGACCCAGATCGCGGGCTATACCCTGACCGATCGAAACTCCTTCGTCGAAGCGGCCGAAATCGCCGCGTACGTAGGTGTCGTCCGGTGCATCATTGAACAAGGGCAGGGCATCAAGGTCAGCCTTGCGCTGGCCGAACACAATGGCACCGGTGTTGCCCCCATTGGCCGATGCCATGACCTGACCGACCACAAGCGGTGCGGCCTGTGTCACGCCTTCGGCGGCGGCAACTTTGGCGGTCACCTCTTCGAAATCTTCCATACCACGCAAGAGGTTGCCATATTCGTCCACGCGCGTCGGGCCAAACACGGTGATATGGGGATTGGCCCCGATTATCGTCTGAACGAATTGCGTGCGATATCCGCTGCGCACCGCCAGCGTGGCGATCAGGGCAAAGACCGCCAGCGCGACACCCACCAGCGAGATGATCGACATGACGGAAACCCCGCCTTCGCGCCGCCTCGCGCGCAGGTATTTCCAAGCGATTTGCCATTCAAAGGCAGCAAAGGGCCGTGTACGGCTGGACATGACTGCTCCGGTCTATTTTGCGGCGGACAGTGCGGGGCCGGGCCGCAAAGGTCAAGCGGTCAGGCCTATAGCGTCCCGTGAGATACCTGAGATATCCAGTATCATCGAACGCGTTGAAATCTCTGATTTCAAGCAGTGTTGGATGAGTCAGGTTTTTCGCATGATGCCTTAGCCTGCGTGGCGGCGGCGACCGAACAGAACGCGCCCGAAGAGAGACAGGATCATGCTGGACAGAATGAAGGTGACCACAAACCCGACCGCACCAAAGGTTGCCCCTTCCAGCGTGACCGGCAGGGCGGGTTTGAAATCCGCCCAGGTGCGTTCCGCTATGTCCTGATCAGCAACGGTCGGTGCTGCCAGAAGGCGGGACAAGGCGGTGGAGTTCACCAGATTCGTGCGCTCGGCAGAAAGACGCTTATGCCGTTCGAATGTCCGGTTCATGTCCTGATTGCGGAACACCAGAAACTGGGTGCCGTCCAGTTCCCCCAGCGCTTGTTCACGTGTCATCCCAGCACGGGTGGCTGATCGGTCAAAATCAGCGATCACCAGGACAAGTTCATCAACTGCCCCGGATAGACGTTGCAGATATTGTTGCGAGAATTCAGGGAATTGCGCGGCACCAGCACCGCCCATCAAACCAATCACCAAGGCAATCACGCGCATCGAACACCCCCATTGTCAGGTTCAGGCGTAAATCTGTGCAATCCGGTCAAGCGCGGCTTCGATGCTCATCTCTTCCGCGTCACCGGTCCTGCGCGAGGTTACCTCAACCACGCCATTTTTCAAACCGCGCGGACCGATGGTGATGCGCCAGGGCACCCCGATCAGATCAGATGTTGCAAATTTGGCACCTGCGCGTTCGTCTCGATCATCATAAAGCGGATCAAGGCCTTTGGCCTGCAAACCCTTGTAGAGTTGATCGCAGGCCGCATCCGCCGCGCTGTCGCCTTGCTTGAGGTTGACGATTACCGCATGGAAGGGCGTGACGCCTTCGGGCCAGATAATACCGTTTTCGTCGTGGTTTGCCTCGATCAGCGCACCGACAAGGCGGGACACGCCGATACCGTGGCTGCCCATATGGACCGGAACCCGGTTGCCGCTGTCATCGACCACAACCGCGCCCATGGCATCCGAATACTTGGTGCCGAAATAGAAGATCTGGCCAACTTCGATGCCGCGGGCCTGACGGCGGCGGTCTTCGAGCACCTGATCAAACGCCGATGCGTCATGGGTCTCATCGGTACGGGCATAGCGCGAGGTGAACTCCTCCAGCACGGACTGACACTGCGCGACGTCGTCATAGTCGATATCACGGTCCCCAAAGCGCAGATCGGTGATCTCGCTGTCATAGAACACCTCGCTCTCGCCGGTTTCGGCCAGCACCAGGAATTCGTGGGTATAATCCCCGCCAATCGGTCCGCCATCCGCGCGCATCGGGATCGCTTGCAGGCCCATGCGCTCATAGGTCCGCAGATAGCTAACAAGGTGGCGGTTATAGGCGTGCAAAGCGGCTTCTTTCGTCAGGTCGAAATTGTAGCCGTCTTTCATCAGGAACTCACGTCCACGCATGACGCCAAAGCGGGGGCGGATTTCGTCCCGGAATTTCCACTGGATATGATAGAGGGTTAGCGGCAGGTCCTTGTAGGAGCCAACGGAGTTGCGGAATATATCAGTGATCAGTTCTTCGTTGGTGGGGCCATAAAGCATGTCCCGTCCGTGCCGGTCAGTGATGCGCAGCATTTCCTGCCCATAGTCATCATAGCGCCCGCTTTCGCGCCACAGGTCGGCAGATTGCAGGGTCGGCATCAAGAGCGGGATATGCCCCGCGCGCTGTTGTTCTTCATGCACGATCTGTTCAATGCGGCGCAGCACTTTCAGGCCAAGCGGCAACCAGGAATAGATCCCGGCAGAGGCCTGCCGGATCATACCCGCACGCAGCATAAGCCGGTGCGACGCGATCTGCGCCTCGGACGGCGTTTCTTTCAGGATGGGCAGGAAGTATCTGGACAGGCGCATTTCGGTGCTCTTGGCTGATAGGTCAACTTGGGTCTAGTGCAAGCCGCCCCGCGGGTCCAGCCTGACCGCACCTTCGCTATAGATTAGGGGCAGTCGCCTAAACAAAATTCCATTGCAGAATCATGATATCAATGCAAAGAATTTTTCACCGTGTAAGAAGACCGCTATGTTTATGAGCGGCAGAGATATATTTCGGTGCGGACATGGCCTAGGTCCAAGTCTGGGGAGGGACACAAGAACCGGCTCGCGTTGCGGGCCGGTTTTTTTATGTGACGGGGCGATAGGCAATCTTAGTGCAAGTGCTTCGCGCGACGCTTGCGTTTGCTTTGTTGAGACTTTTCAGGTTGCCTGACCAAATTGCTGATAGGCGCGCTCAATCTCGTCATCGTTCAGGCCCAAACCCTTTCCAAGGCGGACGACGAATTTCAATGCGGATTGAGATACCTTGCCGCCGGCCCGCAGAACATCCATTGCCCCGCTCAGGAAGGCCATGCGGGTTTCATGGCTGCTGCCCTCCGCAATGTCTGCAAGGGCTTTGTCGGTCAGCGTGGTGTCGGCCCCTTTGATCAGTTTGGCGACAGCACGTTTATCGACGGCACCGCGGGTAAAATCCTCAAGCATTTCTTTGATCAAAGCGACCTGTTCCTTGCGCACCCGACCATCTTGCCGGGCGGCATGCACCATAACGTCGGCCATTTTGATCACGTCATCGGGCAGCGGTCCGAACAGCTTTTCGTGGCGCGAGACCGGTTGCCGGGTCACTATTTTGACCAGCACTGCCCCGATGACCAGCGCTGCAACCGCAATCCAAAGCGCAAAGGCGTTGCCAGCGGTCATCAGCGTCCATTTTGGCGTGTCCGGCACATCCTTTGGCACCTCACCGCGGGCTTTTGCAAGCGACAGTTCCACTTGCGAGATGTCATAGTACCCATCGTCATCGCAGTTGTTTGGCGCAAGCACATATTTTTGTTCTGCCCAAGCCGACAAAAAGAAAAAGTGATACTGATGCTGTAGCACGCACAGGCTAAGTGCATTGCCGCGCCCGTCGGTTTGGTCCGTAGGGGAAACCGGCAGCATGATTTCCCGCTCTCCATAGATTGCACCACCTCTGCGGGCCATTGCGGCCTCGGGGATCAACAGCAAAAGGGAGAATGCGGCGGCGGCGGTCAGCGGACGAAACATGTTTTAGGCTCAGCGAATCAGATTAGGTTTCTTCTATATGTATCCGACTAATCGGCAACAATAAGGCGAGGTTCACGTCCCAGTCGTGCGGCAAGGGATGCGAGCCTCTGATCAACTTTTTCACCGCATAGTTTGACCGCAACGCCAGACAGGGAAAGCGTCAGTTCCTTGTTGTCCAGGGTCAGCGACGTATCCTCCAAAGCCCCCGGTGCGGATCCTGTCAGCATCGAGCCAAGCCGTAAGGCCCGGCCCAGGGTCTCGGCCTCCTGCTGGCGATCTTCGGGCAGCAGGGTCAGGATCGCAGGGTCGAAATCGCGCCCCGCCGCGCCGCGATAGCGGTGCAGGACTGTCAGGCCCAGAAAGACCCGGCCAGGATGGTCCAGACCGGACAGATTTGCCCGGGTGATGGTTTCAAAGCAGACCTCCGCGCGATAGTCTGGATGGCTGCGCCAGCCGATATCATGCAACAGACAGGCGGCGTAAGCCAAGCGGCGCTCGGCTTCGCTCCGGCCGTTTATCAGCGGCTTGATCCATTTGAACAGAACATCGCCAAAGCCGGGAAACCGGGCGCGGGATTGCTCCATCTGGCGCGCCGTTTCAATCAGCGGATCGCGTTCGCGAAGGCCGGTCGGCATCAGGTCATACAGCATGCCTTCCCGCAAACCATAGGACGAGACGGTCAGCGTAGGTGTTTCAAAGGTCTTCAGAAGTTCGGACAAGACCTGTGCGGCAAGTGGAACCAGTTCCAGCCGGTCAGTTGAGGTTTCGGTCATCGCCGAAAGCTCTACGATGGAAAACCGCTTCATGAAGCGGCGCGTCTGGCTGACCTGCTCGGGCGTCATGGCGTATTCGTGCAGCACATGCAGCGGATATTTGCGCCTGACCATGTCCAGCTTAGCAATTGCACGCCACGATCCGCCAACAAGGATCAGCTTTTTCGCCTTGCCGGGGACGGCCTCGTACAGTGCCTTAATACCGCGTTTAATTTCGCGGCTGACATCCTTGCTGTCGGTGATGTTGGCCAGTTGCAGCGGCCCCAGCGGTGAGGTCTGGCGCAGGCCGATCGCACCATCTGTCATTTCCGCCAGTTCCATGGAGGCACCGCCCATGTCGCAAACCAACCCATTGGCATGGGGCCAGCCCAGCAAAACACCCTTGGCGGCCAACTGCGCCTCTTCCTCGCCGCTGGCGACATGGATGTTCAGACCGGTTTCGCGCTGCACCTGCTTGCAGAATTTCGGGCCATCCGAGGCGACCCGTACCGCCGCTGTCGCAATCGCGTTCAGGCGTGAAACCTGAAGCAAATGCGCAAGCTCTACAAAGCGGTGCAGGGCAGCCAGTGCGCGGTCGCGCCCCTCGGGATTCAGAATACCGGTTTCATGGATATTCTTGCCCAGACCACAGAGTATTTTTTCATTGTAGAAATAAGCCGGAGAGCGGGACAACCCGTCAAACACCACCAGCCGGACAGAGTTGGAACCGATATCAATCACACCCACCCGTTTGACACCCCCCTGTTCGGGTGGTTGCCAGCGGGCGTCATCGGTATCCGGCACAGCCTGAGGCAAGGTCTGGGCGACGTTCATGGCGCACTCCGTAGCGGCAACTATTGGTCGCAGCCCGTGCGCTTCGTGTCAATCGTGTGAATGTACGAGATCCGGTACATCATGGGACCCGGCGCGGCCACGGCCCGACAGGGAGGGGTTCTCCATGAAGAAGCGGTGACAGCTGAAAAACTGCTCTCCATCCTCGGGCGATTGCCGCCACCAGCTGCCATCTGGCTGCAGCACCCAGCTATTGGCGCGATCAGCCAGATTGGCCGCCATGATCTGATCCACGATCTGGGCATGCACGGTGGGATTGGTGATTTCGACCAGAGTCTCAACGCGCCGGTTCAGGTTGCGCCCCATCCAGTCAGCGGATGAGATATAGACCCGCGCTTCCTTTGACGGCAGGCCGTGGCCGTTGCCGAAACAAACGATGCGGGAATGCTCAAGGAACCGCCCAACGATGGATTTGACACGAATGTTCTCGGACAACCCCTTGATGCCAGGGCGCACACCACAGATGCCCCGCACAACAAGGTCGATCTTCACCCCCGCCTGGCTGGCCGCATAAAGAGCATCAATTACGTCTGCCTCGATAATCGAGTTCATCTTCACCCAAACCGCGGCGGGCCGGCCGGCGCGGGCATGGGCGATCTCCTGCTCCAGACTTTCAAGCACGCGGGGCTTGAGTGTCAGCGGCGAGATGGCCAGCTTTTCCAGTTTCTCCGGCTCGGCATAGCCCGAGACAAAGTTGAAAATCTTGGTCGCGTCCCGCCCCAGCGCCGCGTCACAGGTAAAGAAGGACAGGTCCGTGTAGAACCGGGCGGTGATCGGGTGATAGTTGCCGGTGCCGTAATGGGTATATGTCACCAGCTTATCCCCCTCGCGGCGCACCACGGTTGAGATCTTGGCGTGGGTTTTCCAATCGATAAACCCATAGACGACCTGCGCACCAGCCCGTTCCAGACGGCGTGACTGGCGGATATTGGCGGCCTCATCAAAGCGGGCCTTCAATTCGACAAGGGCAGTCACGGATTTTCCGTTCTCTGCCGCTTCGCAAAGTGCCTCGACGATGGGTGATTGGTTGGAGGTCCGATAAAGCGTTTGCTTTATCGCGACCACATTGGGGTCCCGTGCAGCCTGTTGCAGGAACTGAACCACACTGTTGAAGGTCTCATAAGGGTGGTGCAGCAGCATGTCTTTTTGCCGGATGGCAGCAAATATATCGCCCTCGAAATCCTGCACGCGTTCCGGCATGCGCGGTGAAAAGGCCACCCACAGAAGGTCGGGGCGGTCAATTTCGGTCAGCGCTGACAGGTCCGAGACACCGATGATGCCAGCGATCTCGATCACTTCGTCCTCGCCGACCTCCATTTCTTCCATGATGACCTTGCGCAGTTCCTCAGGCGCATTGGTCGAGATTTTCAGCCGCACGGCGTCGCCGCGGCGGCGGCGTTTCAGTGCGGTCTCGAATTCCCGGACCAGATCTTCGGCCTCTTCCTCGACCTCAAGATCGCTGTCGCGCAACACGCGGAACATGCAGCGCCCGGTCATCCGGTAGCTTGGGAACAGCCGGTCGACAAAGACCTCAAGGAAGTCTTCCAGCAGGATGAAACGCAGCGCGCCATCGGCACCATCGGGCAGCCGGGTAAAGCGAGGCACCTGGCCCAGAACCGGGACCAGCGCCTCAAGCTTCCGGCCATCGGTTTTGCGCTCAAGCTGCAGCGCCATGGCCAGGCCACCATGGCGGATGAAGGGGAAGGGATGGGCGGGGTCAATCGCCAAGGGTGTGATCACCGGGAACACATCGTGCGTGAACTTGTCGGCCAGTTGCGCGCGATCCTCAGCGCTAAGCTGTTCGGGCAGGATCAGATGGATGTTGGAGCTGCGCAGTTCATTGACCAGACCACTCCAGCACGTGGATTGGCGCGCCATCAGGCGCCGGGCATCGGCATCAATTATGGAAAGCTGTTCCGCTGGCCCCAGACCATCGGCGCTGGGGGTCATGACGCCCTCGCGCACCTGGCCGCGCAGGCCTGCAACACGGACAGAATAGAACTCGTCCAGGTTGGAGCCTGAAATTGACAGGAACCGCACCCGTTCCAGAAGTGGAACGGTAGGATCTTCGGCCATCTCCAGCACACGCCAGTTAAATGCCAACCAGCTGATCTCGCGGTTGAAAAACCGATCCGGCGTCGCGGCATCAAAGCCGTCGAGTGTTGTTGGCGCGGCAAGCCGACCGTTCAGAAAGTCGGCATCTAGGGCGGGGGTGGTGGATTTCGTTTCGGTCATGGCGCTGTTGTTGTGCTGCTATCGTGTGACATGCGAATGACATCGGCTGCAAAACTGCGGGTGATCGCGCGGCGCTGTGCCAAAGCGGCCTCATCAAGCGTGGCAACTATGGCCGCAGCAGCGGCAAAAGACCGGTCGATCCGGCTGACGAGATACGTGATCAGCTCAGGCGTGACGGTGATCTGCCGGTCAGCAAAAAGCTTGACCAGCAGACCCGACAAAAGCGCATCATCCGGCGGCTCAAGGGCTGCGACCGGAATCGCCGTTAAGCGAGAGGCCAGATCGGGCAGAGTCAGACCCCACTGCGATGGCGTGCCGCGCCCGGTCAGCAAAAGCGGCGCGCGACGGGCAAAGAGGGCGTTATGCAGGTGAAAAAGGGATTCCTGCGCATCTGGATCAGGTGCGGCTTGGTCAACATCTTCGACCACCAGTGCGGGGGCTTCGATGGGCAGTGGGGTCGGCAAGGCATTGGCTTTCAGAATATCCGCGCCGGAAAGCTCCGCCCAGACCCGGGCCAGATGTGTCTTGCCCGACCCCTCTGGCCCGCTAAGCACCAGCCGCGCATCGGGCCAGTTCTGCCAGCCCTCAATCTGTTGCAGGGCAAGGACGTTGGACCCCGCAACCATAAAGTCGCCGCGGCCCAAAGCTGGGCGGCTGGGCAGATCGAAAGCAAGTTGTGCGATCACTCCGCCGCCTCGTTGTCGCTGGTTCGGCCCAGATAAAGGCGCCCCGTGCGATACTCTTCCAGTGCGTGGCGGGTCAGCACGCCGATAACGGCGGCGGCCGGTACAGCGACCAGAAGGCCGGTAAATCCGAAAAATGCGCCAAAGGCGGATAGGGCGAACATCAGCCAGACCGGATGCAGCCCGACCGACCCGCCAACCAGGTTTGGCGTCAGGACGTTGCCCTCAACGATCTGGCCGAAGATAAAGATGGCGGCGACGACCCCGATCCAAACCGGCGCATCCCAGAATTGCACCACCGCCAGACCAATGGCCAGAATGCCCCCCAGGACCGACCCGACAAATGGGATGAAAGTCAGCAATCCGGCAATGGCACCAACAAGGATGCCGAAGTTCAGCCCGACAACCGCCAGTGCAATTGCGTAGAACAGGCCCAGGATGGCGCAAACAGAAAGCTGACCACGAACAAACCCGCTCAGCACTGCGTCAACCTGCCTGGCAAGGTGGTGCACCGTTTCAAGATGCTCACGTGGGATCAGATCATCAGCCTTTGAGATCATCCTGTCCCAGTCAAGTAGCAGGTAGAAGCCGATGACCGGAGCAAGGATCAAGACGACAAAAATATCAATCAGGACGAGGGAAGAGCTGAGGATGCTTTCCACCAGCAAGCTTGCCCCGGTTTTCAGGCTGTCCTGCATCGCAACTGCGGCCCGGCGCAGTGACGAGTCTGCGTCGAAAATGCCGGGATAACGTTCCTCTAGCGCGATTTGGGTCTGAGAGATCAGGCCCGGCGCGCTGGTAATCAGATCGCGCAGTTGTTCGGCGAGGATCGGGAGGATCAGCAACATGGTGATCGCAAGTATCAGCACCATCACGGCCATAACCAAGGCTGTGGCCGCCAGGCGGGAGAATTTGTGCCGCTCCAGCCAATCGGCGATCGGGTCAAGGAAATAAGCGATCGCTGCGCCCAAAAGGAACGGCATCAACGCATAGCCCATGGCCCACATCAACAGAACCACAGCGGCAGCTGCAGCGCCCCAATAGCTGAATTGTTCACGTGTGCTCAGTCCCATTGGGCCTCCTGTCTAAGCCATGGCGCAGCGCAGCGCGGGTTGCAAGGGGCATGCTGCATTGTAGTGGTGGGTTTCACCCACCCTACGGGGGGGCGAGGCTGGTGTAGGGTGGATGAAACCCACCAGCGTTACACAAATTGCTCGCGTAAAAGACGCTCTTCCAGGCCATGGCCGGGATCGAACATGATTTTATGTGTTACGGATTGCTCACTTTCAATCTCGACCCTCACGACATCACGCACTTCCCGGCTGTCGGCGGCGGCCAGTACCCGGCGTTTTTCCGGTTCCAGCACATCGAACCGGACTTTTGCCGACATCGGCAAAAGCGCCCCGCGCCAGCGTCGCGGTCGATAGGCTGACATGGCGGTTAGCGCCAGAACCTCTGCGCCGATCGGCAGGATCGGACCATGCGCGGAATAGTTATAAGCCGTCGACCCAGCAGGCGTGGACACCAACGCCCCGTCGCAGATCAACCGATCCAGCCGCTCACGCCCATCCACCGAAATCCGCAGATGCGCGGCCTGCGGTGCGGCCCGCAGCAAGGAGACCTCGTTGATCGCAAGCGCCTGTTCAACACCGCCCGCCAGAGAGGTCGCGGTCATCCGCAGCGGATTTATCTCCGCCACCTCTGCCTGCGCCAGCCGTTCGGGCAGGTTGTCCTCGGCATACTCATTCATCAGAAACCCGACCGTGCCTCGGTTCATACCGTAGACGGGAATATCCAGTTCCTGTGTTGCATGCAGCGTAGACAGCATGAACCCATCGCCGCCAAGGGCCACAATCACGTCCGCCTCGATCACTGACGCATCGCCATATCGTTTGTTGAGCGTGGCATAGGCAGATTGCGCAGCCGGTGCGTCAGACGCCAGAAAACTGATATTTCGCAAGGCCAGCATGCCCCCTTTGCCGTGTTTCTTTCGCCCTCTTCTGGCAATGGTAAAAGACCACAAAACTTTGGCAAGGCGAACCAAAGATTTACCAATTGTTCGGGCTGCGTCTCTTTGCGGATTGGAGTACCGCGAAATTTGCCCTAAACCCGGTGCAACTGAAGGAGACGCTGCCATGACACCCACCCGCGACACCGGGTTTTTCACCGACACACTTGCCACCCGTGATCCTGAGATTGCCGATGCCATCGGCAAAGAACTGACCCGCCAGCGGCAAGAGATCGAGCTGATCGCGTCTGAAAACATTGTCTCGGCCGCCGTGATGGAGGCGCAGGGCACCGTTCTGACCAACAAATATGCCGAAGGGTACCCTGGAAAGCGCTATTATGGCGGGTGCCAGTATGTGGATATTGCGGAACAATTGGCCATCAACCGTGCTAAGCAACTGTTCGGCTGTGACTTTGCGAATGTGCAGCCCAATTCCGGCAGTCAGATGAACCAGGCGGTGTTTCTGGCCCTTCTGCAGCCGGGGGATACCTTTATGGGGCTGGACCTGAATTCCGGTGGCCATCTTACTCATGGTTCTCCCGTCAATATGTCCGGCAAGTGGTTCAATGTCGTGTCTTATGGCGTGCGTAAACAGGATCATCTGCTGGATATGGAAGAAGTCCGCTCACGCGCGCTGGAGCATAAGCCCAAGCTGATTGTCGCTGGTGGGACGGCGTATTCTCGTGTCTGGGACTGGGCCGCGTTCCGCGACATCGCGGATGAGGTTGGTGCCTATCTGATGGTTGATATGGCGCATATCGCCGGGCTGGTTGCGGGCGGGCAGCATCCTTCGCCGGTGCCGCACGCGCATGTTGTCACCACCACCACACATAAATCGCTGCGCGGTCCACGTGGTGGCCTGATCCTGACCAATGACGGGGACATTGCCAAAAAGATCAACTCTGCCGTGTTCCCCGGATTGCAGGGCGGGCCGTTGATGCATGTGATTGCGGCCAAGGCGGTGGCCTTTGCCGAAGCCCTTCAGCCGGAGTTCCGCGAGTACGCCACCCGGGTTGCCGCCAATGCGCGCGCCTTGGCGGATGAGCTGATGAAAGGTGGTATCGACATCGTTTCGGGCGGTACGGACAATCATCTGATGCTTGCCGATCTGCGGCCCAAAGGTGTGAAAGGTAAAGCGGCGGAGGCATCCTTGGGCCGGGCGCATCTGACCTGTAACAAAAATGGCGTGCCCTTCGATCCTGAAAAACCTTTCGTAACCTCTGGGATTCGCCTTGGTACGCCTGCGGGGACAACACGCGGCTTTGATCAGGAGGAGTTTCGCGCGATCGGACGTATGATCATCGAGGTCGTAGATGGTCTGGCAGCGCATGGTCCAGAGGGCAATGCAGCGGTGGAAGCCGCCGTGCGGGGTCAGGTCAATGCGCTTTGCGACCGGTTTCCGATCTATCCAAATCTCTGACGTTTACTCGGTGGTTTACGCTTCTTTCAGAGAGCTATGGCACTGGGTCGCCTCAGATGGAGTGCGAGGCAGGATGGACAGATTTGTCGAAATGGTGGCGCCAAGAGGCTGGATTGACGGTGTCATCAAGGTCTCTGCCTGTACAGCACTGTTCCTGGGCTGCAATCTGATCCTGCATATCCTGTTCCCGCCTGCAAGCGGCGTTCAATCGCTCGTTTACGAAATGGCGATGGCAGGTCTTGTTGGACTGCCATTCACCATCTTTGGTTTCCTGGTCATGGCACGGCTCCACCAACTTAAGCGAGAGATGCGCGATCTCGCCAACCATGATCCACTGACCGGACTGCCCAATCGGCGGCATTTTCTGGCTGCGACCCAGACCTTGTGCAATCGGGGCGTGTCCGGGGTGTTTATGGCGATGGACGCAGATCACTTCAAAAGCATCAATGATGAATACGGGCACCAGGTTGGCGATGCATATCTCGTTAGAATTGCAGATCATCTAAGGGGCGTGCTGCGGTCAGAAGACCTCAAAGCCCGCCTTGGCGGTGAAGAATTTGCAGCGTTTTTTCCCAATATGACACTTGAACAGGCCGTTCTGGTGGCAGACCGTGTAGTCCAACCCATTCGTGTCGGTGGCTCAGATACGCCACCGCTGACATTGTCGGTGGGCATGGTAGATGTTTCACCGGGTATGCGGATCACTGAAATCTATCGGCGCGCGGATGAGGCGCTTTATGCCGCTAAAAAGAACGGGCGGGCACAGGCAGAATGCTGGCCCGTATCAGAACCGGACATATTACAGCGCAGTGAACCGTCCCGGATGGCCGCGTTCAGCGCCCAAAGGCCGGCTTTCTGAGCGCGCGTTTGCGTTTGCGCGGAATCAGCACCGAATAATCGCCTGACTTGCCCGCCTGCATTGTGGCGCGTTTCAGAACCTCTGTTGCTGTTTCCGCATCGCGGGGCAGGGATGCCCCGTCCAGCGGTTTTCCCATCTGAACGCGGAAGGAATGCTCCGCCTTGTTGATCAACTCGTGGAACAGGGTGATATCGCGCAGGGTCGGGTGCAGCATGTCAAAAAGATAAAACAGCACCGAATTGCGCGCAGTTATATGCAGCGGCACTACCGGCAGTTTGTATTTGCGTGCCAGCATCGCAGCAGATGGCATCCACGGGCGTTCACATAGCTTCAGTCCGCGCCGCTTAGCCAGCCGACCCGAGGGGAAAAGCACGGCAAGCCGTCCTTCGGAAAACGCGTTCGACGCGTAGGTCAGGGTTTCGCGGTTAGAGCCGTGACTGCGCTTGTCTGGTCGCCATTCCACAGGGGCGATCAAAGATGCAAGCTGCGGCATTGCCCGTGTTGCATCCCGGTTGGCGAACACAAAAAGATCGGGGCGCTTTTGTCGCAAAGCATGCCAAAGGATCACGCCATCGGCGATCCCGGTTGGATGGTTGGCAACGATCATGGCGGGGCCATCCTCTGGCACATTCTCCAGGCCCTCAACCTCGACATTGCGTGCAATAATCTCGGCCAGGCCGTCCATAACGCCAGGACCGTCCAAGTGACCCAGCGCGGTGCCAATACGCACCGTCTCATCATAGCCCAACATCAGGTGCAAAAGCCCGCGCACCATACGATAGTGCGGCCCCTTGCGATAAATCCAGGAGGCGCGCTCTTCTATCAGCGGGTCGATTCGGTCCCTCATCTGCCCCCTCAAAATATTACTTATCATTACCCTAACAGAAGCCTTTGCGGGGAAAAAGCCTACAAGAAATTAATGCGAGGGCGCGGCGCAAACAGGCCGAAGTAATCACTTGTCAAAAGCCAAACATGAATTTTTTCGCAAAGTTGAATAAACTGAACGCTGTTGCCGTATAAGGAGGTATGTCGACCAGCGCGACTGATGCTCAAACCGGGCGGCCTGACTGCTTATTGATAGTCAAGACGGAGGCGAACCCAAAATGTCTACCAAGTTTCTTAAAATGTCAGTAGTCACTAGCGCGATTGCGCTTGGAGTGTTACCTTATCCATAGTCGGCGGCCACAGCCCGGTTGAAAAGCGCGCAGCTGCGATGAAGGCCGTTGGGGGCGGCACAAAGGCGATATGCTAAAAGGCGCGACCCTCTTTGATGCAGCAAAGGCGAATGCGGCACTTGCAACCATGAAGTCCGCATCTGCCGATTTCGGCACCTATTTTCCCGAAGGCTCCGAAACGGCCGAATCCGAGGCCGGACCGAAGATCTGGACCGACCGTGCTGGCTTTGACAAGGCTGTCGCCAAGTTCCAGGCTGATTTGGATGCTGCGGTGGCCGCTGCATCGCAAGATCAGGACGGTGTCAAAGCAGCCTTTGGTCAGGTCGCATCCAACTACAAAAGTTGTCACGAGGATTACCGGGTCAAAAAGGACTGATCCGGTATGCGACGTCTGCTGAAGTTTCTGCTTGTGCTGGCAGCTATTGGTGTCGGTGCCGGTTGGTGGCTGACGTCGCCCGAATTTATACGCGCGTCTGATCTGCCCGATCATTCAGGAGATCCGGCGCGCGGCGAAACCATCTTTGCCGAGGGGGGATGCGCATCTTGCCATGCGGCACCCGGGGCCTCAGGCGATGACAAACGCGTTCTTGCCGGAGGCTTGGCCTTTCCCAGTGATTTCGGCACGTTTTATGCGCCCAATATCTCGCCCGGGCCGCAAGGTATTGGTGACTGGTCTACGGCTGATTTGGTGACTGCGATGCAGAAAGGTGTGCGCCCCGACGGCGCGCATTACTACCCGGCTTTCCCATATACCTCCTATGCGCGGATGGACATGCGGGATATTATTGATCTGAAGGCCTATCTCGACACGCTGCCTGTGTCTGAAGTAGTGTCCAAGCCACATGACGTTGGTTTTCCTTTCAGTATCCGCCGCGGGTTGGGATTGTGGAAACTGCTTTATCTTGATCCCGATCCGGTGATCGACGTGGCCGAAACCGAGCAGCTTTTGCGCGGGCGTGACCTGGTTGAGGGCGCTGGCCATTGCAGTGAGTGTCACACCCCGCGTAATCTGATCGGCGGATTGAACACCAGCCGTTGGCTGGCCGGTGGCCCGAACCCGGATGGCGAAGGCACGATCCCCAATATCACACCGCATGAAACTGGCATCGGCAGCTGGAGCGAGACCGATATCGTCTATTATCTGGAAAGTGGTTTCACCCCGGATTTCGACAGCGCAGGCGGGGCAATGGCGAAGGTGATCGACAATACCGCAAAGCTTGACCCCACGGACCGGGAAGCCATCGCCGCCTACCTAAAGGCGGTTCCTGCGGTCGCCGATTGACCATCAACTAAGGTCTTGAGTTGCCGCCCCAAGTCAGCGCTGCACGCGCTTCGCAAACCACCTGATCGACAATCATCCACCCCCCGGCAACCACGCTTTTGTCTGTCGCTACGGTGACGTAGTGCCAACCCTCAACCGGTTGATGCGACAACTGAAGTCTCGCGCCCGGCTTGACCGTCCCAAGGTTGGCGGTGGCCTCGCTGGCAGGCGCGGCGCGTAGCGGTTGCTCGGCACCGACAAACCCATGGCATATTTGCCCGGCAGGTAATGCGATGGGCTGATGGTCCAGCTGCAACCGCCACGCGACATCGCTGATCTCAAGCGACAGGCGGTTCACGTCGATATCGCAGGCTGCCGCAGCCTCCTGCGCGGAAATCTGACTGATAGTGTCCTGTTGTGCTGCACTAAACGCCGGTGGCTGATCGCTGCAGCCCTGAGCGTCGAACAATGCCCGCCCCAGGGGTGAGCGAAAGCAGAACCCAGCCTCATCAAACACAGCATTGCGGGACAACCAAAGGTCATCGCATAGGGTATTCGCCTGCGCGGCTGCGGCGCTCAGTAGCAAGGAGATGCCAGTCAAAAGTCGGAATATCATCATTTGTCTCAACGCTGATCAAAGCGGATCTTAACATAGGTCCCGGGCGCAGGCTCTACCACGCCGAGCACTTTTCCCGGTGTGCGTGCCGCAACCATGCGCCTGGACTTTTCAGCCAGCCAGTCATGCCAGTCCGGCCACCAACTGCCGCTGGTTTCCGTCGCGCCGTCCAGCCAGCTATCGATGCACTCTGCGGACATATCGGCGTTCGTCCAGTACTGGTATTTGCCTGCGGCAGGCGGATTGACCACACCGGCAATATGGCCTGACCCGGCCAACACAAACCGCACATTGGCGGCCGTCATCTTTTGCGCCCCGCGAAAGACCGAGGCAGCCGGGGCAATATGATCTTCGCGCGTTGCGACGTGATACACAGGCCCCTTGATGTCTGACAGCCGAACCGGCGTGTCCAGAACCGCAAGCTGATCTGCGGCAAAGGCGTTACGATTGTAAAACGTGTCCAGGTAAAAATGATGCAGCTTGGCAGGCATCGCAGTGCTGTCGGCGTTCCAATATAGCAGGTCAAACGGCATCGGATCCTTGCCCAGCATGTAGTTGTTGACCATGTAGGACCAGATCAGATCATTCGCCCGCAGCATGTTGAACGCGGTGGCCATTTTTTGTGCCGGCAGAAACCCCTTTTCCATTTCATCATCAACAAGACCGATTGTCTGATCATCGACAAAGACCTGCAACTCGCCCGCATCGGTGAAATCAAGCTGCGCCGCAAAGAACGTGGCCGAGGCAACCCGCTTGCCCCCGGTCTTGCCCAGATAGGCCATGACTGACCCGGTCATTGTGCCGCCGATGCAGTAAGAGGCCAGATGCGTCTGTTTGGTCCCGCACTCTTCCAGCACCTTGTCGATGGCAGCCAGTACGCCATCCCTGAAATAGCTGTCCCAGGTCTCATCTTTCTGCTGGCTGTCCGGATTAACCCACGAGATGACAAATACGGTATGCCCCTGATCCACCAGCCAGCGGATCATGCTTTTCTTCGGGTTAAGATCGAGAATGTAGAACTTGTTGATCCAGGGCGGCACGATCAGCAGGGGCAGGCGATAGACCTTGTCCGTCGTTGGCGTGTACTGGATCAGCTGCAGGATGGAATTCTGCCAGACGACCTGTCCTTCGGTCATCGCCATGTCGCGCCCGACCTCAAACGCATCCATATCGGTCTGACGGATCAGCAACTGCCCCTTGCCGCGCTGCAGGTCGGCCAGCATCATCTGCAGACCGCGCACAAGATTTTCGCCCTTCTCCGCCAGCGTGGTTTCCAGCACTTCTGGGTTCAGCGCGAAGAAATTGGCCGGGTTCATCGCCTCGACCAGATTGCGGGTATAGAACTCAACCTTCTTTTGCTCGCGCGCCGGCATATTGGGCAGGCTGTGCACAGTGTCGTTCAGCCACCCGGCGGTCAGAAGATAGGAATGCTTGATATATTCGAAGACGGCATTTTCGGACCAGTCTTTATGGGCAAAGCGCTTTCCGGGGGCTGCCATATGCGGCAAGTCCGGCATCGGCGGTGCCTCCGCCCCCAGCCATTTCAGTGAGGCGGCCTGCCACAGCTCCATCTGCGCGCTCCAGTATTGCAGGGTCGCCTCGGCCATCTCATGCGGATGATCAAAGGCGCTGCGCCACATCTCTGCCCAGGCGGGAAATATATTCAGCGGATCGGGGCGCGTTCGAACCGCCTCATCCGGTTCGCTGGCCAGAAACTCCACCCAGATCTGCTGTGTGGTTTCGACGATTTCTGACAGATTGGCGGCAAATTCCGAGCTTTGTTCGATCAGGGTTTCGTCGCGGTCGGTCATGGCGTCCTCGTCTTGCCCCGAAGCCGTCGCAGCGCTACTGTGGCGGCGCAATTTCAACACGGGTTTTCGATGATCTCACCGTCCGATATCGTGCCATACTCTGTCAAGCTTGCCCTCATCGCGGCAACGGCTTTGCTCAACGCCTGCGGCCTGCACCCCGAGCCGCCCGAGGGCGGGTTCCCGGTATCGGATTTTGCGCGGGCGGCCGCCTATCCCGAATTGCTGGATGCCGCGACTTTGGCGGCCATTTTGGACGGCAGGCCGATTTCAGAGGCAGACCTTGCCGCATTGCAGGCCAGGGCAGCCGCCCTGCGCGCGCGCGGTGCCACCCTGTCACGCCGCCGCGTGATCAGCGAGGCAGATCGAGCGAAGCTGGCGGCGGCCACGTCACGCTGAACTCGCCCTATTGCATCACTGATCTGAAAGCCTGTCCCGATGACTGAAGAATTCTACCGTATTAAACGCCTGCCACCCTATGTCTTTGCCGAGGTTAACCGGCTGAAAGCCGAGTTCCGCGCCGATGGCATGGACATTATCGATTTCGGCATGGGCAATCCGGATATGGATACCCCGCCGCATATAGTTGAAAAGCTGTGCGAAACCGTGCGCAAACCACGGACCCATCGCTATTCCTCGTCAAAAGGGATCCCCGGTTTGCGCAAAGCCCAGGCAGGCTATTATGCGCGCCGGTTTGATGTCGGGCTGGACCCCGAGACCGAGGTGATCGCGACACAGGGTTCAAAAGAAGGGCTGGCCAATCTGGCCATGGCGATCACGGCACCTGGTGACGTCATGCTGGTGCCCAATCCCAGCTATCCGATCCATCCTTACGGCTTCATGATCGCCGGCGGCACGCTGCGCCATATCCAAACCCTGGACAATGGCAGATTTGACCCCGAGGCTTATATGCGCGCGCTTGATCGCGCAGTGCTGCATTCCGTACCAAAGCCGGTGGCGCTGGTGGTCAGCTTCCCCTCCAACCCGACGGCGCAAACCACCGATCTGGACTTTTACAGAGAGCTGGTCGCCTTTGCGAAAAAGCACCAGATCTGGGTCCTGTCCGATCTGGCCTATGCTGAGATCTACTTTGACGGCAACCCGCCTCCGTCGATCCTTCAGGTGGACGGGGCGAAGGACATCGCGGTAGAGTTCACTTCGCTGTCCAAGACATTTTCGATGCCCGGTTGGCGCATGGGCTTTGCCGTTGGCAATGCGCGCCTGATCGGGGCGCTGACGCGGATCAAATCCTATCTCGATTACGGGGCCTTCACACCGGTGCAGGTTGCAGCCGCTGCCGCGCTGAACGGTCCCACAGATTGTATTGAGGAAATCCGCACGACCTATAAATCTCGCCGCGATGTGCTAACCGAAAGCTTCGCCCGCGCGGGCTGGGATGTGCCACCACCGCCAGCAACCATGTTTGCCTGGGCACCGCTGCCCGAAGCGTTCCGACCGCTGAGCTCTATGGAGTTCTCCAAAATCTTGCTGCGCGAAGCCGAAGTGGCCGTCGCACCGGGCGTTGGGTTTGGAGAATATGGCGAAGGCTATGTACGCCTTGGTCTGGTTGAAAACGAACAACGCATCCGCCAGGCGGCCCGCAACATCAAGCGTGTGATCGACAATGCCGACGATATTCTGAGCCGCTATCCTCAGTTCCAAACCTGACACCCGGCTCTAGGCAATCAAAATGCGCCGCCTGACGGCGGCAAGACAGTCAGCGGCCTTCGGCCCAAGCCTGCCGGCGGCCCCCTCCGGGGCGGCCCTGCCGGGGGCGGATATTTGGAGAACAGTGAAGATGATTGGCATCCCCCTTCATTGTTCCCAAAATATCCCCGCCGGAGGCATGGCCCGTAAGGGCCATTCACGCCCTATCTCAACCTTTTGAATACTGTTTTGAGCATGATGGATATGTCCAGACAAAGGCTCTGACGGCGTTGGTAGATAAGGTCCAGCCGGGCTTTGCGTGGTATACAGGCGCGGCGGTAGATTGCATCCGTCTCCGAAACGCTGCGGCTGCGCGAGAGCAGCAACTCTTCGTGGGCGTGAAAATAAACCGAGGCGAGGCCCGTTATTCCCGGGCGAGATTTTAGCACTTCAGCATAGAGTTCTGGATACGCTTCGACATATTGGCGCAGCGGCGGGCGGGGGCCGACAAAGCTGATCTCGCCACGCAGGACGTTCCACAGTTGCGGTAACTCATCCAGCCGAGTTCGGCGCAAGAAATGGCCAGTGCGCGTAATGCGGTCGGTTTTTTCGCCGCCTGAGACACCGCTATCACTGGCGACCGGTTTCATGGTGCGAAACTTGATTAGGCCAAAGCTTTTGCTCGGGGTCGACATCCGTTCGGCAATGTAGAAGAACGGACGCCCGTCGCGCAGCAGGATCAGTCCGGCGACAACCCCGATGATCGGCAAGAGAAGAAGCCCAAGGATAAGCGCCACGACGATATCAAATATACGTTTCTGGAGGGTCATGTGCACCGTCTCCATTGACGGACCATTTCGGCCGGATCGCTGTCTTCAGGATTAAAACGGTAGAGACCGGAGAGCAGGCTGCAGTCAAGTGTCACGCTGCGTATGGCCGTGGCCAGGGCAGGCACATATGTCCATGGAAGCGCAGCGGCCTTGGCCAGGCTTTCCATGGGGATTGGTTCGGGTGCCGCGATGTTGAGCACCGGGGGAAGGGGGGAGGCCGTCAGGCTGAGATATGCGAGCACCCGGGCAAATGTGTCGGGGCCAATATAGTTGCGTATGGGGCCAGTCTGGCTTGCGAACTGGTCGATGCGAATGGGATCGGTGGCCGATGCAGATGAGGCATTAAGCAACAATGCATCTGCACCCGCGACATTGCCGATGCGCAGCGCGCAAACCTCCAGACCTTTGGTTCGGAATATGTCGGCGGCTTGCTCCATTTCCAGTTTGGAGCGGGCATAGTCTGAGGCCGGGGCAGGGGCGCAGGATTCGCTAAAGGCGGTGCCGTCACCGGCACCGTAGATTGCCGAGGAAGAGGCGAGAAGGATCCGCGGGATATCGGTTGCTACCGCCGCGTGCAGGCAGGCCATCGCAACCCGGGTGTTGACCGACATGTCGTCTCCGGTTGCGGGTGTGACGCCTGCTAGCATGATCATTGCTGCGATGGGGCCGTTGCGGGCAATGTCCCTGTTCAGGGCATCTGTGCCGTCTTCGGGGGACCAGACAAGATTACCGGTTTTGGACTTGTGGCGTGTCTGCAGCGTTATGTCAGCCTCGGGTGCTGAACGCCGCCAACTGTTGGCCACGAGTTGTCCGACCCTGCCGGATGCGCCGACCAGCAAAAGCCTATGCCGGGTCATGCGCAATATCGCAGGCCTGCCCGTATAACCTTGCCCTCTGCAAGTGTTCAGATCGCATCATTACAGTCGTCCCTTATCTTCAATTGATCACCAGCTTAGCTGAAAGCAAAGAATGCGCGCAGCAGAAGATGCGACAGGATCGCGACACCAAAAATGCGGCCGATGATCAGCGCGTAGATCAGCGATACGGAGTTGTCCGGGTCTGTGTCGATATTCCGCGATATGGCCGGCTCGACATAAAATGTCAGGATGACGGCGGCAAAGCTGTTCACAATACCCGACATGTGACTGATGGAGGCGCGATAATCCGGGTAGAGAAGGGCGAAAAAAAACGGGATGTAAACGCTGGATCCGTAAATGGCGTAAACGATGGCGGATTTGATCGCGATGCTTCTGGCCTGTCGGTTTGTCTTCAGCAGGTCTGCCAAACCTTGCGGTTTGGCGATCGGCCCCGGGTCGGGAGAGTGGAGTTGGAACAGCGATCCAAACAGGCTGGATGATCGTTTATAGGCCTCGATCACCCCGATGAAGTAGCCGACCACCCAGCGCCTGAGTTGAAACACCAGGATCGATATCAGCCCTGCGCCGACCAATGCTGCATGAACCGCCAGTTCATATTGCCAAAGCTCTATACCCCGGTCGACCAACAGGCCCAGGCAGGGCAGCAAGATCAACAATCCGAACCGCCCTGTCAGGTAGACAGATTGCTGGATGGAGTAGGCCAGCATGTTGCTTTTGGCCACAATACCGGCAAGCCGGGCATGAGTGGCGGAAATCTCGACCATTTGTACGCCGGTGAACAACACCGGGACCAGTATCAGTAACCACGTGGTCATGTCAGACGGCCCTCAGGCATCATGGCGCAGCCAGTCCTCGGGCGAGACCGAATTGTGTAGCGTTTGATCGGCCAAGCAGAGGGTTCCTTCTGGCGAGGTGTTGCGTCCAAAGTGCCTATGTTCTCTGACACATAAGCCGTGATTGCGGCAGAGTATAGATTGATGCTTGCGACAGTTTCAAAGTGCGGCTGAACCTCCTCTGGAGGTTCTGATCGAATGTACTCTGGCGTGGCATGTAACAGGGCGAGTGCATTGGGTCAGGATGGATTACGCGGCGCTTTATTCAAGAATGTCGGAAACCGGACCCATGGATAAGCCGTTTAGAAAAAGCAGCCAAGTTCTTGCCGGGATGGTGTGTCTAACAGGCTTGATCAAGGCCTGAATTTTGGCCAGACGATCAAAGCAAACGCGTCAATAGCTGCGCCTGCTTAGTCTTCCAGCTTGCGCGCTTCATCAACCAGCATCACCGGGATGCCGTTGCGGATCGGGTAGGCCAGGCCCGCACCTTTTGAGATCAGTTCCTGCGCCTCGCGGTCATATTTCAGCGGCGCGCGCGTAACGGGGCAGACGAGGGCTTCAAGCAGGTGGCGGTCGGCGGTATCCGTATCGGTCATTGAAGGGATCCTTCGTCTGTGCCGCCGCACAGGGCGAATTCCATCAGAGTGATCAGCATCTCGCGGCGATTGCACAAGGTCGGCGTTTCGAGCAGCGCCTGCTTCTCTTCGGGGTCGAAGGGGCAGAGCATGGATAGGGAATTGATAAGCAATTCCTCTTCTGCTTCGCGCAGGCTGTCCCAGTCCGATTGCAATTGCGCGCAGGCGAAAAACCGGTTCAGGACCTGCAGGAACGCATCACGATCAAACGCCTCGTCGCATTCCCGTTCGCCGAGGTCACGCTCAAAGCTGCGCCAGCAGACATCCGCTTTCTTATAGGGGGCGAAGCCGTCCTTTTCATCACAGATGCGGTAGCGGCAGATCCCGGTCAGGGTGATCAGGTAGCGCCCGTCATCGGTTTCTTCGAACTGCGTGACGCGCCCGGCACAGCCGATATGGTGCAACCGGCCGCAGCATTTGCCTTCGGGCATCAGCACCGGTTGCACCATTCCGATCAGGCGGTGTGGGCTGCGCAGAACATCTTCAAGCATCGCCAGATAGCGCGGTTCGAAGATATTAAGCGGCAGACGCGCCCTGGGCAGAAGCAATGCTCCCGGCAAGGGGAAGATCGGGATCGTGTCCGGCAGGTCTGCTAAAGCAAACCGGTTCGCCATATGTGGGCCTCTTTACAGTGCTACATAGTAAATTTAGGCGAAAATCAGAGAAGACAAGCGTCGGCGGCCCTTTTGTTGCAAAGGGTCCTGGGGCCCGAGCAGATCGAACACCTTGAAAAGCTGTTCTTTCGCAGCGCCTTCGTTCCAGTCGTGGTCGCGGCGGAATAGTTCCAACAGGGTATCAATTGCGCCTTCCATGTCCTTGGCGGCGATCTGGGCCGTCGCCAGATCGAACCGGGCCTGATGGTTATCGGGATTGGCCTCGACCGTGGCGGTCAGTGTGGCGATTTCACCGATATCGGCGGCCTGACTGCCCAGTTCCAGTTCCGCCAAAACAGCGGCAATAGCCGGATCGGTGCGCTTATCTTCTGGGACGCTATCCATCAGGGCCTGCGCCTGATCGGGGTTGCCCGCTGCAATATGGGCACGCGCCAGCCCTGCAACTGCGCGCAGGTTCTCAGGTTCTTCGCCCAGAATGGCGGCATAGGTTTGCGCGGCATCGGCAATCGCGCCTTCGGCCAGCATTTCGTCGGCAGCATCCAGCGCCTCACCCAGCCCGCCATCGCCTGCGGGGCTGGCCGCGATCAGTTTTTCAACAAAGTCTTTCAGTTGCGCAGGCCCCTGCGCGCCCTGAAATCCGTCAACCGGCTGGCCGTTGATAAAGGCATAGACGGTGGGAACCGACTGAATGCGAAGCTGTGCGGCGATGCCCTGATTCTGATCAATGTCGATCTTGACCAGCTTGACCTTGCCTTTGGCGGCGGTCACAGCAGCCTCGATTGCGGGGCCAAGGGATTTGCACGGGCCGCACCAGGGCGCCCAGAAATCAACGATCACCGGCACCTCTTTCGAGGTTTCGATCACGTCCTGCATAAAGGTGGCTTCCGAGCCGTCCTTGACGATATCGCCCGCCGGGCTGGCGGTGTCCTGTCCGAATTCAAGCATCTTGCACTCCTGCTGCGTGCTGGGTTGCGCCTCATATAGGCCGGGGCGGGGCAGGTTGCTAGACCTTCATGAACTGTTCCAGCGCGGCATGGCGTTTCAGGAAGTCCCGTTTGACGTCCTTGGGCGGGCGGAGCTTTAGTTTTGTGGTCCGCATCAGGTCAGACCGATGCTGGCCGAAAAAACGGTTGGCTTCGGTTTCGGAAAAGCTTGCGATCTGCACCGCCTCAAGCCAGGCGGACATTTTATCGGCCCGCTTGATCTGCTTTTTAACTGTCTCGGGGATCGCTGCAGGCAGTCCAAATCGCAGATGCACGGCTGCTGTCAGGCGGGTGTCCATATGTTTGTAGTCGGAACCAACCGCCGCCTTCACCGGTGAGATCATATCGCCGATGACATATTCCGGTGCGTCATGCAAAAGTGCTGCCATGCGCCAGCGTACCGGTGCCTTCGGCGCGATGGACGCAAACAGATCCTCGACCAGCAAGGAATGCTCAGCCACAGAATAAGGCCAGTCACCCCGCGTCTGCCCGTTCCAGCGCGCCACGAAGGCAAGTCCGTGGGCGATATCCTCGATCTCAATATCCAGCGGGGCCGGGTCCAGCAGGTCCAGCCTGCGGCCCGAGAGCATCCTTTGCCAGGCGCGGGGTTGGGTCATGTCAGCGTTCCTTTGGCAGGTGAACGGTCATGTCGTTCTGAAAGCGATGAAGATATTTGATGATCCGGCGCGTTGTGAATAGCTGTTTGGCGCAAAGCTGGAAGAAATCTCGCAGACTTATCGGTTTGTCTGTTTCCGGGGCCTTTGCACCAGGATGGTCAGGGTAGTGGCGGGCCAGAATCGCGCAAAAACGCCGTCGAATGCCGGGTAGCATCGTTGGGCTGTCCAGCCATGGTTTCAAAGGTCCGATGAAGTGAATGATATGCGGCGCAGCGCGCAGCATCAGCAAGTCAAATTTCCATGATCTTTGCCAGTTCCAGACCGGAGATAATTCCGCCCAGTCTTCATATAATGCGATGTTCAGAAGCGATTGATCATGGCTTCGGAAGGTGCGTCTTCCATTTTTCTGATGAACAGACAGCGTTTTTTCTGTGACCGATTGCCGGATCCATGCGTCGGTGTCGATCATCAAGACGCCTGCGTTAAAATATGATGCAGGCGGCAGGCCAAGCTGCTGAAACTCTTCCGCTTGCCTTTTGGGCTGCCGCCATTGCCGGCTGTCACGTACCGCCCCGAAAGCCTTACCTTTCAGGTCGACCTCGAACAAGCGTTCCAAATCGCTGCTTGCCACAAAAATATCCGTGTCCAGATACAGTATCCTTGCGTAGGTATCTGCAAAGGCGCTTGGCAGTCCAAGCCGGATGTAAGTCGCCGATGAAATATAGCCGCCGCCCTCCATCTCGGCGATTTCTGGCGCAAGCTTTATGTGACAGTAACGTACATCTGCGTCCGCAATCGCCGCTGGAAGCGCCTGTGATGTGGTTCCGCAGATGACGATATCGAACCCGCGACCCGGGCATAAATCCATCAGCATTTGAACGACACATACCGCGTAAGGCAGATAACCTTCATCACAGGCTAAAATGACGGCCTTGTCATGTTTTGGGCGGCAGGATGAGGCTATGATCTGTGCAAACGACATTGCGACTTTCCATGTATAGACGACGTACAACGCCTTCTATCCAAGACGTTCAAAGGTGTTTAGCACTGCCAAAATAATCGCACATCAAAAGAAACAGGCACCCCCAAGCAGATGCGGGATGCTGCCGGTCTTGGAGGACCGTTCAGGATGTCTTGTCTACGGCATGGGTCGTTAGATCGTCGGGAAGACGATCAAGATAGTGGATAACCTTCCGCGCTGTGGTCAGCGTTTTCAGACAACGGTGCGCGATCTGGGAAAACCCGGGGCGGCCGCTGCGCTGGGTCAGCTGGGCACTTGGGTGATCGGGATAAAATCTGGCCAAAAGCTCTGCAAAGCGGCGGCGAGCAGAAAGATAGGCCTCTGACCCCTCTTTCCATGGTTTATGGCTGCCGACAAAGTGAATGATATGCGGGGCGACTTGAAACATCAGATAGTCGAACTGATAGGATTGCTGCCAGTTCCAGACCGGTGACAGTTCTGCCCAGTCTTTGTACATCGCGATATTCAGCAAAGACTGATCGTGGCACCGGTGCAGCCGTCCGTCGTTTCTGGTGTGAACCGCAAGGGCGCGTTCGGTCACCGATTGCTCGATCCATGCCTCTGTATCGATCAGCAGCACACCAGAGTTGAAATAGGGGGCTGGCGCCAGATCGTATTGCCGAAACTCTTCTGACTGTCGGTTGGGTTTGCGCCATTGCCGGGTGTCACGAACGGCGCCGAACGCCTTGCCCTTGAGGTCCGCCTGAAACAGTCGTGGAAGATCGCCGCTTTCGATCAGAATATCCGGGTCAAGATAGATGATCCGCGCATAGCTGTCCCGAAACGTGCTGGGCAGGGTCAGGCGGATATAGGTCTCGGCAGCGGAATGGCTTTTGGTATCCATCGCCGAGATTTCCGGACCAAGTTCCAGCTGACAATGGCGGATACCGGCGTCCAACAGCGGTTGCGACAGGTTTGCAGGCCGTGTGTCACAGATGACAATGTCGAAATCCCGCACCGGGCAGGCCTCCAGCAGCATTTGCATGGCGCAAACGGCATAGGGCATATAGGTGTCATCGCAGGCAAAGATGATCGCGTTGCTGTGTTTTGCAGGTCCCGAAGACGTCAGCACATTTGCAAACCCCATCACATATCCCCCTTTTGGCATTCCGACCTTACACAGGGTGTCTCATCTTTATAAAACCGTCGGCACCCCCCAATTGCCGAAAGCCTCATCCGGTGCTATGCCCCGCCTTGCACTGCAACACTCATTGAGGGATTCCCGCGCATGGCAAATGACTACATCGTAAAAGACATCAATCTGGCCGAATTTGGCCGCAAGGAACTCGACATCGCCGAGACCGAAATGCCGGGTCTGATGGCCCTGCGTGCGGAATATGGCGACAGCAAGCCGCTGAAGGGCGCGCGTATTGCCGGATCGCTTCATATGACGATCCAGACGGCGGTTCTGATCGAGACACTGGTCGCGCTTGGGGCTTCGGTCCGTTGGGCGTCGTGCAACATTTTTTCGACTCAGGATCATGCGGCAGCGGCGATTGCTGCGGGCGGTACCCCGGTTTTTGCCATCAAGGGCGAAACGCTTGAAGAATACTGGGACTACGCCGACAAGATTTTCGATTTCCCCGAAGGCGGCGCGAACCTGATCCTGGATGATGGCGGCGATGCGACGCTGTATATCCTGATGGGCGCACGGGTTGAAGAGGGCGAGGAAGACCTAATCGCCGTCCCGACTTCCGAAGAGGAAGAGGTGCTGTTTGCCCAGATCCGCAAACGTATCGCTCAGAACCCCGGCTGGTTCGTCAAACAGCGCGAAATGATCCAGGGCGTGTCCGAGGAAACAACAACCGGTGTTCACCGTCTTTACAAGATGATGGAACAGGGCCAGCTGCCCTTCCCGGCGATCAACGTCAATGACAGCGTGACGAAGTCGAAATTCGATAACAAATATGGCTGTAAGGAAAGCCTGGTCGACGGCATCCGCCGCGCCACCGACACCATGATGGCCGGTAAAACGGCTGTTGTCTGCGGCTATGGCGATGTCGGCAAAGGTTCGGCTGCGTCTCTGCGCGGGGCAGGGGCCCGAGTGAAGGTGACAGAGGTTGACCCGATCTGTGCCCTGCAAGCGGCCATGGACGGGTTCGAGGTGGTCACACTGGAAGATGCCACGCCAACCGCGGATATCTTCATCACCACCACAGGCAACAAGGACGTCATCCGTCTTGAGCATATGCGCGAGATGAAGGACATGGCGATCGTCGGCAATATCGGCCATTTCGACAACGAAATTCAGGTCGCCGCGCTGAAGAATCACAAATGGACCAACATCAAAGATCAGGTCGATATGATCGAGATGCCCTCGGGCAATCGCATGATCCTGCTGAGCCAGGGCCGTTTGCTGAACCTTGGCAACGCCACCGGCCACCCGTCCTTTGTAATGTCGGCGAGCTTCACCAACCAGGTTCTGGCCCAGATCGAACTGTGGACCCGTGGTGATCATTATGAAAACCAGGTCTATGTCCTGCCCAAGCATCTGGACGAAAAAGTCGCCCGTCTGCATCTGGAGCGGATCGGTGTGAAACTGTCAAAGCTGAGCGACGAACAGGCGGACTATATCGGTGTCAAACCCGAGGGACCGTTCAAACCGGACCAATATCGCTACTGACAGCGTTCCAAATTGAATGAAACGGCGGCTTCGGCCGCCGTTTTGCATTTTGCAGGTCTGGCCAGATCGCCTGTTGCCGGATAGGACTTGGTGAACAACGGAGGGTAACATGGCAGGACGCGGTGCTGGCGGAACCGATGGGGGAACGGGCAGCTTTTTGCTGGGACTTGTGATGATGTGCGGGGGCGGCTATCTGCTGTTGCGCAATATCGTTGTGCATCCGAAGTTTGGCTTTGGCTCCCGTGTCTTTGGCTTTGGTGGTTTCGACGTCACCAGCGGCATGGTGCTGATCCCCTTTATCTTCGGCATCGGCATGATTTTTTACAGCGCCAAGAACTATATCGGATGGCTGCTGACACTTGGCTCTCTTATTGCACTGGTCTTTGGGGTGATCGCCAACCTGAACATCCAGATGACGTCGATGAGCGCGTTTGACCTGATCGTCATTATCGTCCTTCTGGTCGGTGGAATCGGTTTGTTTCTGCGCTCTCTTCGGAACTTCGGTTAGGACAGATTTGGCGTCAGGACGACTGCCAAGGGACTCCGACCCGGCCGATTTTACCGCTCGCGCCCGACTGATATTTAGTTGGCATTTGTTGCAAACCATATCCAAGGTAGTTTGGTGGGTTGTCGCGGCACCCCCATGTGAAGCAATGCGATCTTTGTTTTCAAAGGCTTATCAATTCCGTCGACATTCCCAAACAGAACTGGATTAAGGGAGACACTTTCAAGACGAAACCGCGTGATCCGGCGTGAGCGGATTGGTGATTTGAAACCCGGTCGGTGCAGGCGCAGGTCAGGGTCATCCAAGCGGCAGATGCTTGGCCAAACACCAACCCTCTGAAAGGAAACGACAATGAAACGCATCGCACTGACAACCCTCGCCCTGACCCTTGCTGCGGGCACAACCTTTGCCATGCCGCACACCAACTCGCAGCAGCAGAACGGGGTGCAGAACAGTTATTCGAGGATTGCCCCTGGCGCGGTCTTGCCGCAGCTGACACCGTCGCAGCTGGCGCTGATCAGTGCCGTGCTGAACGATAGCGACAGCAACAACGCGGAAAAACGCAGCCGGGTTGAGTTCTACGTTGGCAAGTTTGCCAACTGATCCGGACCCTACAATTCTGCGCGCGGATTAATTGCCGCGCGCAGACATTAAAGCGTTTCGAGTTTACCTTGAGACATCACATAAAATCGAAACGCGTACACCATATAGGCTTATCACTGCGTTTCAGGATAATCTTTTGTCTCAGGTTTATCCCGAAACGCTTTAATAATCAAATAATTGGTTTAAAAATGGTATTCTTCCAATTTTAATCATTGATTGATTGAAAATTCCGCCGATGTTCTGTATTTGTCTGTTAGATCACGATGCTTTGCAGAAACCTTCTGATACTGGCATCGCTATGATTTGCGCCGGTATACCCTTGACCGAGGGGGGTACAGCGCAACAAGTCGCAGAATGCGGTTTCCGAAAATCAGGATTGGGTCGGTCGACAGACCCACCAGAACGCGGGCAGAGCGTCCGGCACGGCAGGGGTGGCGTGCCTAGTCTCAAAACCGTAGTTTCCTGTGGCTTGTTAAGGGAAAAGGGCGTCCGGTGGGGTGCCCTTTTCTCATTACAGTCACATAGGTTTTTCAGTTGGATCAGGACAGAAGATGCGGGGCGTGGCTCCGGTCTTGCTTGCATCTCAATGGACCGGTGGCTGCACGATTTTAAGGCATGCAACGTCGCGACTTGAGGCTGAAAGCGGCACTGCTATGCTGACGTCACCATAGCAGAGCAAAAAAGTGCCGCCCCCACCTCATATCCGTCAGCGTGATCCGACACCCCCACCGCCAAAACGCCCCCAACGAAAGCGATCGGTGGGCGGGGCGCTGATCCTGTTGGCGCTGTTGACGGGGGTTCTGGCGATCATAAACCTGCCCGATCACCTGAACCCCTTTGTGCCGCTTGATCCGACGCGCGCCCCGACCGCCGTCACCCCCTGGAAACTGGCCCAGGCCACATCCAGCGCTGAAACCTGCTTTGCCGCACTGGATCGCATTCCCGACATTGGTCTAACGCGGATGCAGGACCGCGAAGACAGCGCGCAATGCCATATCCGAAACCGCGTATCCCTGCGCAGCCTCAGCGGTGCATCGCTCAGGCCGGTTGAGACCCGCTGTGACATCGCCCTGCGGCTCTATATGTGGCAGCGCCACACGGTCGCGCCCGCCGCATGGCGGCATTTCGGCGCGGATGTCAGCGAGGTTTACCATTTCGACAGTTTTTCCTGTCGCCGAATGCGCACAAGTTCCGGGACCTTTGACAGGATGAGCCTGCACGCCACAGCCGGGGCCATCGACATCGCCGGGCTTAGCCTGAGTGATGGGCGCAAAATCAGCCTTATAAAGGGATGGCAAGCTTCCGAGACGCAGGCTTTTCTGAAGGAGGTTCGCGACGGGGCCTGTGACTGGTTTCGCACCGTTCTGTCGCCCGACTACAACGCTTTGCACGCCGACCATTTCCACTTCGCCCAAGGGCGATGGCCGGTCTGTCGATAAATCAGGCGGGTTCGGCCAGCAGCCCCTGACCATCGCGACCTGTGATCCGCATGTGCACGATCCGCCCGACCGGTTGCGGCGCCGCGACCCGCACCTCGGTAAAGCCGGGGGTTCTGCCCATCTGGTCGTTCTCAAACAACACCGGATGCTGCTGACCAAGCTGTGCCGCCAGATGTGTGGCGACGGCGGTATCGCCCGCCGCCCGCAGACGCTTTGCCCGGTCCTTGATCACCGCCCCATCTACCGCCGTCATCCGCGCGGCGGGTGTGCCGGTACGGGCCGAGAACGGAAAAACATGCAACCAGGTCAGACCGCATTCATCCACCAGCTTGAGCGAGTTTTCGAACATCGCCTCCGTCTCGGTCGGGAACCCCGCGATGATATCAGCCCCAAAAACGATATCAGGCCGCGCCTTGCGGGTGTCCTCGCAGAACCGGATGGCATCATCACGCAGATGCCGCCGCTTCATGCGTTTCAGGATCATATCGTCGCCTGCCTGCAAGGACAGATGCAGATGCGGCATCAAGCGCTGCTCGGATGCAACCGCATCCAGCAACGCCGCATCCGCCTCAACCGAGTCAATTGATGATATCCGCAGCCGTGGCAAATCCGGCACCATCCGCAAAATCCGCTGCACCAGATCACCCAGCGGCGGCGCGCTAGGCAGATCCGCCCCCCAGGAGGTCATATCGACCCCGGTCAGAACAACCTCGTTATAGCCCGCATCGACCAGCCGCCGGATCTGATCCACCACCACCCCCGCCGGAACCGAGCGTGAGTTGCCCCGGCCATAAGGAATGATGCAAAAGGTGCAGCGGTGGTCACAGCCGTTCTGCACCTGAACATAGGCGCGTGCGCGGGTCCCGAACCCATCAATCAGATGGCCTGCAGTCTCAGTCGCGGACATGATGTCATTGACCAGCACCTTTTCCGTCTTGCCGATGAAATCCGGCCCCGCGACCTTGTCCCAGGTCTCGCCCTGCATCTTCTCAAGGTTGCCAACGACTAGATCGACCTCGTCCATACCGGCATAGGTCTCGGGCTCCGTCTGGGCGGCACAACCGGTTACGATGATCCGGGCTTCGGGGTTTTCACGCCTGAGGCGGCGGATACGTTGGCGCGACTGACGCACGGCTTCTGCGGTCACCGCGCAGGTGTTGACGATGATCGCATCCGTCAGCCCAGCCGCATCCGCCAGTTCGCGCATAGCCTCGGATTCATAGGCGTTCAGCCGACAGCCAAATGTCTCGACCAGCGGCTTCATCGGACGGTGGCCAGAAATTCCGGTGTCAGGCGACCCTCAAACACCGTTGCCGTGGGGCCGGTCATCCGCACGCCGCCCCCTTTGGGCCATGAGATATCAATCTCCCCGCCATCGAGAATCAGGGTGGCCCGCCGATCCATCAGCCCCCGCCGGACCGCATTCACCAGCACAGCGCAAGAGGACGAGCCAGAGGCCAGTGTGACGCCCACGCCCCGCTCCCACACACGGACCCGCGCGCGGTCGCGCGACAGAACCTGTACGAGCTGAACATTTGTCCGCTCAGGAAACAGCGCATCGTTCTCCGTCTGCGCTCCGATCTCTTCCAGCGAGACGGCGTCGGCGTCCTCCACAAAAAAGGTGCAATGCGGATTGCCCATGGAACAGGCGGCTGGGTTACCTTTCAAAGGCAGCGATGCGGTGTCACAGGCGCGTGCCAGCGGCATATCCTGCCAGTCGAGCAGGGGTGGCCCCATATCCACCTCAACTCGATCGTCAATGGCGCGGCAGGGCAACAGGCCGCGCTCGGTTCTCAGAACCAGCTGTTCGACGCCGTGCTCCGCCATCAGATGTGCCGCAACGCAGCGCGTCGCGTTGCCACAGGCCGCCGAGGTTGATCCATCCGCATTCAGGAACGTCAGATGCGCATCCGCCGCGGCGTCACTGTGGATCACGGCCAACTGATCAAACCCAACCCCGAAATGCCGATCACCAAGCGCACGCGCCAGCTCAACCGATATCGTTCCGCGGCCGTCGCGGGCATCCACCACCACAAAATCATTCCCCAATCCGTGCATCTTCCAGAAATGCAGGAGACTGTCTGCCATACGATCTTTCATGGCGCGCTATATAGTCCTGAAACCATCCCGAGACCAGAACCTAAGAAACCCTCGATTTTCCCCTTGACCTCCGCCCCCCCCTTGCTTATCCAACCGCCCTCGTGGGCCGTTAGCTCAGTTGGTAGAGCAACTGACTTTTAATCAGTAGGTCGATGGTTCGAACCCATCACGGCTCACCATTTTCTCCCAAGTTGTGAGTAATCACGACTGAGTTCCCTTTCAGTCAGGTTATTTGCCTTTTGCGTCAGAACCCAGTTCCTTTTTGCTGGTTTTCCGTTCCTGATGCCTTTTTCCGGCTCGCGACAAGAGATGAAAAAGGAAGCGCATCCTGAACCAGAATCAAAAGCCTGGGGTTGAATCGGAGTTTCCTTCAGGCCCTCACGTGCCCGCGTTCGATAGAAGCTGAGAAAGATTGCATGACAGGAAGCCACGCGAACTGCCAGCCTGATCCGGAGAGGTTGGCGGAGGCAGATCCGCCGCGCGATCGAATAGCTCTGCAATGGCCGCATCTAGAAATTCTACGGTGCGCCAACAGCAACGCCAGATGTTTTCGGCACGACAGTCGGTGGCGCTGACCGGATTGCATAATCTGCGACACAGGCCGCGAGGCGCTCGAGCAACGTATCAAATCCACTGAAATCGATGGTACTGGCTTTTCGCCGCACAACTTTGTCAGCGAAGGCCACCTTTCCGTAGGCAGTGTGGTCGCCGTGTTCCTTCTTTTTATCGAAGGGTTTGCCGTCGAGCAGTTCACTCAGCACTGCTGGAAGAAACAGATCCTCGATGTCTTTCATTGCCGGTGGTGCGCCTTCAGGCACTTTGACCAGATACAGGTTATGCCCAAGATGATAAAACGAATCGGTCGTCGTTTTATCTACTGGTTTTCCGCTTTTCTTAGATGCAGTTTTGAACACCTCTTTCGGGCCGTCATCGTTATCGCAAAGGACTATGATTGGGTTATCAAGGGGTAAATGCCGGTAACGTTTCAAACGATTTCCATATTCGTTGATCAGCTTGTTTTGACCAGAAGCACCATTGCCAAGGTCAAGGATCGAGCGAGATGTCCCGGACGGGCTCAAGAAACCAATGTTTGGTTCATCCTTTCCATCCCGCGGTGTGACAAGCGAAGGAAAATGCGCTGCACGGGACCGGATTGCACATTTCAGATATGTGATATCCGATATACCTTCGGTCACAATCATGGGCTGCTTGTTTGCCACAAAGTGTTTGTAAAACAGAAAACGCTTATAAAGCTCGATCGGTGCCGACGGCGGTGCAAAACCGATATTCTTGTTCTCTTTATGGGTGCGATCTCGTCTCGCTTTAACAAAGTAGATATGTGAAAGCATGCCCTCAAGCGGACGCAGATTATCGGTGCTGACTGGTGTGCTGGTCGGATCAGAACTAGGCCTATGCCATTGGCCAGTCTGAAAACTGAATTGCACATCGCTCTCGCCGTTCGGTAATAATCCTGCCGAATGTTGAGCTTGGTATTGACCACCAGCCCTGTCACTGTTTGGCGGGAACGGCGCAGTGACATACGGGTCTTGCTAGGATTCAGCGCGAACCCGGCGCCTTCAATGACCTCCGTCAGACGCATCCCCGGCTCCCACGCGGCACCAGCCATTTCGCGAGCGATTTCCTGTGGGAAGATTCGTTCGTTGGTCGAGAAGGTTAAGTCATCCGCGTAACGCGTGTAAGCGCAATGAGCATGTTTTGACAGCTTCATGAGGCGTGCATCAAGGATGTTGGCAACCAAGTTCGAAATGATTGGTGAACAAGGGCTACCTTGTGGCAGCGAATTTTCGTGGCAGGCAATCTGAGCCAATACCGTCGCCACACTTGGAGCAAGCTCGAAGGCGCGATCTTTGATAAATAATCCCCGAACTCGGCCAAAATTTATCGACCCAAAGAAGTCAGCGATATCAACGTTGAACACATAGCGTCGTTTTCGATGAACATTTGCATTCGAAATGGTCGTTCGGCCTTTGCGAAAGCCATGTGACGCAGCTTGATAACGTGGATTGTCCTTCGCGACTTCCTGCGCACATCCTTCTAGCAACTCTGCGAGGCGACGTTGAAGCAATGATAATTGGTCAATTGGGGCCTCGATTGTTCGTGTGCCTCCTCCCTTCTTAGGGATATCGAAGGTTTTGTATTTTTTTGCGTCTGGCATCTTATAAAGAACAAAGGACAGCGCTTTCGGTGTGAAACCCAATAGTTTTGCAAGATCGGAGAGGTTTTGCGCCTGTTTAAGCCGAGCAAGTTTGGACATTAAATCTCTTTTTTCACGATGAGCTTGCGGGCACTCTTATGCGTTCAAGGTCAACAATCCAAAATACCGGAAAGTCTGCAAAGGGAAACTGAACGAGAGCAGCGTGCCTAACATTCAGGTCATATGTCGCGATGCGCGGCATGTAGTCTGCCCGCAAGCCTTGCCTCATATTTGCACAAGTTTAAGGCGAGGGGCAAGTCTCACCAAACCCAAAGTGAAGCAAACTTGCTCTGACGCTATTCAACGCCTAACTCTCCCATCCCCTCATCATATGTTTCGATGAAATCAACCATCTTCGCAACAATTCGCTCTGCTGATGGTTTACGATGAAGGATGCCCGGAACTTCTGTCATAACGGCGACAATTTCATCTGTAAGAGGGCGCTTTCCCGAGAATTGGTAGGTTTCAAGCAGTTTGGAGAAGCCGTCTCGATCCAGTTTTTGTTCGGCGCAAATTGCGCCGAATGCTTCATCGCGCTTTTGCTCTGACCTGCCCCCCGAAACTTCCCTCGTTCTGATGTAGAGTTTGCTCAACCTTTTGAAGGAGCAAACGAATGCGAAAGAGCCGTTTCACGGAAGTCCAAATCATTGGGATGATCAAAGA